>CANHCC010000044.1 GCA_947459115.1 Bacteroidota bacterium
CCTAAGCCCTGAAAATGCATCCTGCTCCAGGAGGGTGGAAAATCTTCTTCCCTAAAATTCCAGACTGCTTTCGTGCAGGGATACAGTTTGAAATTGCAGTTGGCTTGCACCAAGCGGAAGCTTGCACCAAGCGGGGGCTTGCACCAAGCGGGGGCTTGCACCAAGCAGGAGCTTGCACCAAGCGGAAGCTTGCACCAAGCAAAAACATAAAAGGCAGGGTGAAACCTGCCTTTTATAATTATTAAATGTCTTTGATTAAAATCAATAATGCCACAAGTTGTGTTCGTACTCGACGAGCTGATTCCTGCGGTACTCTGCAAGGTCCAAAGATTGTACATCGCCTCGGCCGGATACATCGATGATTACACCATGATACATTCTCAATTCAACCACCTCACGCATGGTACGATATTCAGAATCATTATGAAGATTTTTCCATTGCGTATCATCCAATTGAGCCATGACATCGGCATATTTAAATGCAACAAATATCTTATCTGGAGCAACTGCACCTGGATCTACCCACACCAAACGGATGTATTGAACATCATAGTACATATCGGAACGCTTTTTATCAAAAATTCGATCCTCCAAAATCTCTAACTTTTCGGTATATGGGGAGATGTCAATACCCAATCGGGAACCATTACCACCACCTGAAGCAAGTGCATCTTCTTCACCTCCTTCTGTGGACTCATCGGTAGAACCGCCGGCTTCTCCGTCTATTTCCTCAAAACCAGAACCGCCTTCCTCTCCACCGTCTTCCCCGGCGCCTGTATCATTAAATTTTTTGTGACGCTCGAGTACATCATTCCATGTCATTGGTTGTGCCCAATTTAAAGAATCCCCATGATAAGCATTGTACTTATTGGTTTTAAGCCCCATTAAAAGAGACTCAATAATCCCATTGGTTTCAGTGTACTTGGTTGGCTTGGTGTATATCAATTCCTCTCTTGAAATCAGAGGCTTGTTGATTTTCTCACCTAAAGGAACCTGAACCAGAACCTTCTGTCTTTTCAATTGATCATCCTCTTTTGGTGGAAACTGAGCGTAGGCAAAAGAAACTGCCAACACACAGAGAATACAACAAAACCGGATAGAATACACAAGCGCTTTCATACTCTAAATATTAATTAATAACGGCACCAATGATTTTTTCGGTCATACCGAAGGCCTCTTCAACCTTTTGGTTTTTAAAGTTAACCCTTTGGATTTTATCTACCTCTACATAAATCTTCGTTCCGGCAGGATCATCCTGAAGACTCACCCCAAGGGATAGACTAACCCCCACTCGCGCGTCTTTTCCACTACCCGCCTGGTTTAAGATAGTTTTAGGTGCACCAAGACCTCTTTGAACTTTTACCGTGATTTGAGAAACCTCATAGCGAGCATCAGCAGGTAACTTTTCCATAAATTCCTTATCAGGCACAACCTTTAATACAATGGTACTTTTCCTTGGAATGGGCGTGGTTCCATCATATACCTTTCCATTGACCAACAGCTGAATGGATGGTCTTGGAGGACCGATAACACTATACTTGATATCATCGATTTTCAAATTCTGACCATTGGTATTGGAGGTAACCCCTACAATACACTCTTTACCCTGAGGCACGATTGTAAAAATCTTTTTATTTGCAGGGTCCTGAATCACATCTGCGCCACCACTGGCGGAAATCACCGGATTATACAAATCCCCGAGGGCAGGTACATCAATATTAATTTTATTACCACAAGCTCGGTAAAGATTTTGAACCGATTTAGAGGTAATAACAACCTCAGGTTTACGGACAGTAAATTCCCCCTTTACAGGAAGTAATGCAAATGTACCATCTGCTTTAGGTACCTTGATACTTGCAGAATACGCTTGCTTCTTCTCATTTTGACCTTCTGCAAAACCTCCCTGGGCTCCGATAGACATAATTGCAAAATTCCCACTTGGATCTGTCTTGATACCAGGGCCTTCAAACATCGGCTTAATCTCATTTGAGGCCATTGAAACATAAAGCTTAGTTTCGAATTGTAATCCGGCTGGAACAATTTGTGAAACCGGCGCATCAACAGCGATCAAGGAATCAATTTTAAAGGTGATGTTAGACAACCTCTGTTTAATCACATTCAGCACTTTGGTCTGAACTGTGTTAATATCAGATTTAAATTTCTCCAACAAGGCAATGTTTGCAATTAAGGGTACATCATGAAAAGTCAAATACTCCCAAGTTTTTTCCTTGTTTTCTGCACTTGATACAGAAGGATCATCTTTGGGTTCCAGACAAATCATGTTGAACTTGGTAGAATCTTTCAAGGTATTTTCCATGAAATCATTGGCCCAGATAATGTAACCATTCAAGGCATCCTTTAATTTCATGGCTTCACCATTACCTCTTCCGCCGTTTGCGGCATCGTCTATCCCGAGAAAGAGATTCATATTAATGGTATTCTCATCTTTCTTTTCGATGGAGCCATTTTCCGGATCTTTATTTCCATATTCAGGCTTTCCAAGAATATCAATCAGAGATTGAACATAAGCTGTCAGATTGTCGGCCCGGCTCATGAGCGTATCGGTCATTGCAATCAGGGGCTCATTCTTCTTATTTCCCCCCTCCATTTCTTTTTGAACAGCCTCTTTGATTTGACCGGCGAAATCAGCATTACTCTGAGATACCACTTTTGCGGATTCTCTCAAAGAAATACCCAATGTTTCAAAAGATTGAAGTACCTCTTTAGCCACATTCATTGCCAGTAGGGCCAGCAGAACGAGGTACATCATACCAATCATTTTCTGCCGCGGGGTCTCTTTACCACCTCCCATTATTTATATCCTCCGGTTTAAGTTAAAAATAAATTAACGGTTACCCCCAAGATTCATGGCAGTCAACATGTTGCCATAAATAACATTCAGAGAGTGCAGATTTTGCGTAAGCTGGGATACCTCTTTCTTGTATTGTTCGGTATCTTTGGAGGCTTCCACCATATTGTTCATGGCAGAAGAAAGACTACCAAAGAACTGATTCATCGTGCGCAAGTGTGCCTGTGCATCTTGAAGTTCCAACTCATATACAGCGTTTAAGGAGGAGAGATTCCGCGTTACAGCCTGAACCTGCTCGTGATAGGCACGGGCGTCTTCAATAGAATTAGAAAACTGAGACATTGCATCTACAGTGGTCTCATATTTAGAGTTGAGTACCCCAACTTTTTCTGCCGCTTGTTTGATTTTAGAAGAATATTCTTCTGTCGCTAAAGTGGCATCCGTAATTCCGGACAGTTGACTTACATTATTTTTAAGACCTTCTAAAGACTCTGACAGAGACTCCAGGAATTCAGGACCAAGTTTTGCTTTTTTGAGAGCTGAATCTGCTTCTGCAAGCATATGACCACCATGGCTGTGTGAAGCATGCCCGAGAACTTTTGCTTCTTCCTCTTCTCCTTCAAGTTTTAGCTCTTCCAAATCTGAAAATTCATCATGCTCAGCTAATTCGGGATATACCTTAGACCAGTCAATTTCATCATGAATCGGCTCCAATACTGAAATGGCAAAAATTAGAGCCTCCGTCCCCAACCCAACAATCAACATGATGTTTGCACCGGGAAGGTGAAGAATCTTAAACAAGGCACCGATGATTACGACTGAAGCTCCGAGACCGTAAACATATTTCATAATGTTTTTCCACTGACGGCTCTCGAAATAACTTTTTTTCTTTCCTGACATAATGGTTAAGCGTTAAATAAAACTGACCGAAATAAGAGAATTAAAACGAACTTCTTTCAAAGGATTTACACAACAGAATTGTGAATAATTGTGGAAACCTTACAGATTACTGCCATCTCTGGCAATCTGAGTAGAGACACAACGGAAACCAATAAAAGATTTGGTGGAATCCACATACTCGTAAGTGCGTGATCCACAAGATAGGAAGTAACCAATATCCTTCCATGACCCGCCACGAATCACTTTGCGGATAGGCGCGCCCCCTGGCTGACGGTTCGGATTATCGTAATTGAATGACCGTACATCCGAAGGTCCATACTTAATCACATCATAAAATACAGGATTCAAATCATGGGCATAACGGTATCCGGTTTCTTCAAAATCATCTTCACACCATTCTGCAACATTACCCGGCATACACCATAAATTATAGTCATTAGGCCAATAAGACAATACCGGACAAGTGTAATCAAAGTTATCCGAAATATAATCTCCTCTGCCAGGCTTAAAGTTGGCAAGGAAACATCCGGCAGCATTTTTTATGTAAGGACTTTCCCAAGGATAAAGCGTATGCTCATATCCACCACGTGAAGCATACTCCCATTCTGCCTCGGTAGGAAGACGGAAACGCGGAATCGGTAACAAACCTACCTCCAGGCGGAAATTATTATAATGCGCGGTGCGCCATTGACAAAAGTAGGAGGCTGCATACCAATTTACCCCCACGACAGGGTATTCGTCAAATGCAGGATGCCAGAAATAGGCTTCTGTGTAGGGTTCATTGTAAGCAAAAGCAAAATCATTAATCCATACCATCGTATCAGGATATACCATTGCCTGCATTTCTGCGGGTAGGGTATCTTTTGCGGTTTCTAAAAACTGCCGATATTCATTGTTGGTAATCTCTGTATCGTCCATGTAAAATGCACTCACGGTTATCTGACGATTCAGCGCAACATTGGAAACATTGATATCCTGATCGTTATTTCCCATATGGAAGGAACCTGCAGGAATTACAACCATCCCGTATGGGGTAGGCTGATCCCAGGGTGGGCGGTTGGCGATTCCTGTTAATTCACCTCCGGCACCCGTTTCTCCTCCGCCAAATAAGCCACATCCGCTGACAAATACAGCGATAACTGCGAACAGACCAATTAACTTTCTCATACCTTTTTTATAATACACTTGGAGCAGACAAGCAATTTAATACACAAATATATACAGCTTTGTTGAAAAAATCAAATCTTCGTTTCTCAAAAGATTCCATTCAGGCAAAGATTTTATCTGATTGAGTGAAAACTTGATAAGTATATTAGGAATTAAACGAGAATATTATACTGAATATTAGTACTTCTTCTCAAAAGTATCCATGTCAAACTTCGGCAAACGGTTAGGTTTGGGGAAAGTGTAGGATACGATAATTTCATGAGTGCCACTAGTGAAAGCACCAAGCTCACTCAGCGTGTAGTCATAGGAGTAGCCGATAAATAAGCGAGTATTGGTATGGAAGCCAACTAACCCAACGAGGGCATCCCGATTACGAATACCGGTTTTATTTGTACTTGCGGATTCAGAATTTGAAGGCAACAATCTGCCTCTGTATGACATCCCGAATACCAATGGACTGACATGCACATTGGCATTGAAATCATATTGGAAAGATCTCCAATCGGTTTTAACAAATACACTAGGCTCAAGATAGACGGGTGCATTTTGAGAAACACGGAAATTATATCCTGAAGTCAGCGTGAATTGACGATTCAATATCACCTCGCCTGAGGTGGTGAAATTTCTTAACCTCGGTTCGAGGAGATGATTTACAGACGCACCGGCATAAAATTTATGTTTACCCGGATCTTTCAACATTGGAATGTAAAAATAGGCTCCGGAACCTAAATCAGGTACGATGTTAACCTGAGGGCCGTTCAACAGAGTAGGATCAATACCGATGGCGGTATTATAACGCCACTCCGGATTAATGGACTTTTGCCAGAATCCGGCAGAAATCCCTAATTGAAGAATACTGGTTGGAACATTGTTTTTTCTGGATGTCACCAGACGAAAAGCATATTGCCCACCTGCACCTAATGTACCGATGGGGCCAATCCGATCCGTCATTGCATATCCGCCAATGCCCCCACCTAAACGATCCGCACGACCATTGATGCTAAACAATGCCGTATTAGGCGCACCTTCGATTCCTACCCACTGCATTCTGCCTGAGAGGGAGAAATTGGTGGTACGAAGAGAACCGGAATGAGCAGGATTAAGATACTGCTTGTTGAACATGTACATGCTCAACTGGGGATCCTGTTGTGCCAATACCTGTCCGGTAATCAGAACAACAGAAAAGACTAGTATCTGTATTATACCCTTCATTAATCGCAAATCAGCGTTGTGATATGAATTATGACCTGAAATAACTATCTTTATTTTGCAATCGCAAATGTAGACAAAAATTCTTAAAAATTTCACCGTTAAACCCTTAATTAATTCCATCCGGCTTTGAATAAGATTCAATTAAGGCAAGAATGGCCTCCTCTGGGCTACTCATTGGCAAGCTACAGTGTTGATTTGCACAAAAATACCACTGAGCAGTTTCAGAGCCAATTTCCTTCCCTTTAAGCTGAGGGTAAGGGTGTTTTGAGGCAGAATGAAAGTATAACAATCCCGGAATCCATTGAGATAATGTAGGTTTCCAGACAAGGCTCAAGTCCTTATGCACAGGCAATGCTTCAACGCCCACCACCTCAGGCCAGGCGCCCTGAAGGAGCTGGTCGAGCATCAACCAGTGACCAAAAGCTCTTGGGTAGGCTACGGCAACGGAACCAATTTGTCGGACCATTTTTTCTGACCTAAAATATAGGTCTCTTCGGTCGGTTAGGCGGCTCAACAACCATAAATTTTCGGCCATGACTGCGTTTCCGGAAGGTAGCGCATTGTCATAAAAATTTTTCTTCCGAACGATGAGTCCGGTTGCATGAGCCGGCGCGGTGTAATAAAATCCATCTGCCGGATCCAACATCAACAAATCTGCCTCCGCCTGAAGTTGAATTGACAAATCCAACCATTCCGGACGATCCCATGCCCAGGCGGCCTCTATGAGCCCACGAATGAGAAAAGCGTAGTCTTCCAGGGTAGCTGCAATACCCGTAGAGGTATGCATGAGTCCCTGGGGTTTCACTCGATCTTTCACAATCCACTCAGCCAGGCGCAAGCCGGCTGCTTTCCATTCCTCCTCCCCAAAATATTTCCATATCTGAACCCAGGCTTGAAGCATCAAACCATTCCAGGAAGTCAAAATTTTAGTATCGGTGAGAGGCCTCTCTTTGGAAGCCCTGAGGGCAAGCAATCGCTCAAAAATTATTTTTTCTCCCGCCGCATCAAAATCTTCAAATATCCCGGTACGGTAGGGTATATTAACCCCCTCCCAATTTCCAACATCTGTGATCCCGAATTTCTGGCAAAAGCCTAATGCGTCCTTACCCAGAGCGTCAACAATTTCTGATTTTGTCCAGGTATAAAATTTACCCTCTACCCCCTCACTATCTGCATCCAGTGCAGAATAACAAGCTCCACTTTCGGGATCAGTCATTTCCCGAAGGATAAATTCTGCCGTCTGATAAACCACCTGCTTCCAGGCCGGTAATTTATATTTTGACCAAGCCTCTGCATATAAAATAAGCAGAAGGGCGTTGTCGTATAGCATTTTTTCAAAATGGGGTATTTTCCATGCCGCATCGACCGTATATCGGTGAAATCCCCCTCCAATCTGGTCATAAAAACCACCGGCAGCCATTTGATTCAAGGAGGTATGAATCATCTCCCGAACCTGGGGGTTATTGGTATTTGCAGGCTGACCCGAGAGCAAAAATCTCAAAACCATAGAGGCCGGAAATTTTGGAGCACCTTCAAACCCACCTCTCAGCCCGTCAAATTTCTGATGAAGTTGAATGGTCGCTTTGACTCCAATATCTGAGGATGTTTCCGGAGTTAATTTCAGAAACGCTGGTTCAGACCCAATATGTCGCGTGAGGCGGTCGGCCTGCTCTTCTACTTTCTCTCTTTCATTCTGAAAAAGATTAGAAATATATTTGAGCACCGTAAGCCATCCGGGACGGCCCGACAAATCTACCGGAGGGAAATAGGTCCCGCCATAGAAGGGTCTGGCGTCAGGTGTCAGAAAGCAATTTAAAGGCCAACCGCCATGACCGGCAATGGCCTGAACTGCCTCCATATAAATATCATCTACTGCAGGATATTCCTCTCTGTCTATTTTTATACAAACAAAATCCCGATTCATGACCACAGCAACTGCTTCATCTTCAAAAGACTCCTTTTCCATGACATGACACCAATGGCAGGCGGCATACCCAATACTGACAAGAATAGGACGATTGGTCTCTTTTGCCAACAGAAACGCCTCATTCCCCCATGGATGCCAGTCCACCGGATTATAGGCGTGCTGCAATAAATACGGGCTGGATTCCTTAATCAAACGATTGGGAATCCTGTGGTCTTCCGTCATGAAAAGTGGTTATTTATTGGAAACTTTCAGATAATTTTCAATCGCCCCCGCCATGGAAGGGGTATTGGGAAGAGGAGCCTCTATGTCTATTTTCAATCCTAGATCCTTTGCCGTCTTTGCCGTCGTAGGTCCAAATACGCCGATACGGGTATTGCCCTGAACAAAGTCCGGGAAATTCTTAAACAAGGATTCTACCCCTGAAGGAGAAAAAAAACAGAGCATATCATAATTTTTAATTTGAATATCGCTCAAGTCGCTGGAGACCGTGTTATAGATAATGGCTTCTTTAATGTGGTAGCCATTAGCATGCATAAAATCCGTCAGATCTGTTCGATGGATATCGCTACAGGGATAAATATATTTTTCATTCGGATATTTTTTAATGAGGGGAAGCAAATCTGTTGCGGTTTTCTCTCCAACAAACAATTTTCGCTTACGAATGACAATATACTTCTGTAAATATTTTGCGGTGGCTTCACTGACACAAAAGTATTTCATGTCGGGAGGCATCTCAATTTTGAGCTCCTTACAAATTCTAAAATAATTGTCCACCGCGTATTTACTGGTGATAATCACGGCGGTGAATTTAAGGGGATCCAGATTTTGTTTACGAAATTCAGGTGCACTGATGCCCTGGATTTGGATAAACTTCCTGAATTCAACCTTTAGATTCCACTTTTTCCCAATCTGAACAAAGGGATTATTCTCTTCAGTCGGCTGGGGTTGAGAAATAAGAATACTTTTAATTTTTGAAGCCATGTAATAAATCTATACCTCCTGATGACAAAACGGTTTCGGCCAGTTGCAGCCCCAACTGGGTGGCCTGGGCAACGGGACCAGCAATTTCATGGCGAATCACCTGAGTGCCATCCATTGCTGCAATACCCCCTGAGAGTGAAAGGGTCTCAGGGGAAAGGGTTGCCAATGCAAAGATAGGCGCATGGCAACCGCCATTCATACGATTGAGAAAAGCGCGTTCCGCAGAAATTTCAATTTCTGAGGTGGAATCATTGAGCAAGCTACGCATGCTTTTACGGGCAGGGTGATCTTTTCTGGCCATAACCGCCACCGCACCCTGCGCTACTGCCGGTGTAAAGACATGAACCGGAAACTTCTGAGTCACATAAGATTTAAAGCCGGCCCGAATAACGCCGGCATAAGCCAACAGAATACCATCATATTCTCCCTTTTTTAGTTTTTCCATTCTGGTATCCAAATTACCCCGAAGCTCTGCAACCTCATGCATGGGAAAATAATTTCGCATAAACGCCTGCCTTCTTAAAGAAGAGGTACCGATTTTGAACGTTCTCGAGAAATTCTCAAAGTGAACTTCTTCCGAGCAGGCCAGCAACACATCTCTGGGATCCTCCCGTTTCATAACCGCTACAATTTCGAGATCGTCCGGAAATTCAGTTGGAATATCCTTTGTACTATGGACAGCAACATCCACCTCTCCCCTACTTAAGGCTTCATCCAGAGCGCGCGTAAACACCCCTTTTTCACCTATTTTACTGATGGAAGTTTCTAGTAATTGGTCGCCGATAGTTTGAATCAGAACAATTTCCGTCTTAAAACCCGCCTTTTCTAATATCTGTTGCACGGCATCAGCCTGCCATCTTGCCAGACGGCTTGCCCGGGTACCTATTTTAATCAGAGTGCTATTCATTTAGAAAATCAGCAACCAGGGCAAAATTTCGAAGGTGCAAATATACAAAAAAATAAGAATAGGCGGAAACCGGAAATGCTGATACGCCCCCAGCGATAACAGAAGCCAATATCTTAAGATATAAAGACTCCCAATCACCCAAAAAATTACCTCTACCACCGGCTGTTGAGATAAAGGAGAATACAAGAGATATAAGGCTAATGGAGGCAAAATGGTCATTAATGGAAAAGACGACAGAATACTTAAATCCAAATAAACTCTTTGAAAACCCTGAATTCTGAAAATACCGCCTATAAAACCCATAAAAAACAGGCGTCCCAATAACCAAAGAAGCTCAATCGAAAAGAAAAACAACCAAATCCACAATGGACTCCAGTCCGACAAATAGATATCGCAAAACAAACTATCCGATTGAAGCAGGAGAGAATTTCCTGGTTGAACGCAATGGAGCTTTAGGTAATAAATGAAGAGCGCAAGTGCGGAAGAGGAGAAGATAATTCGAGTCAAAGTGAGCAAACTATTTTCCCAGGGGCGGAGAAACTTTCTATTGCTCACCATTTCCATTTCTAACCTCCTGGAATAAAGCCAACGAATCTGATTAAAAAATGCGTGAGGATGAACCAAACGAAAAACAACTAAGCCCAAAAGAGGAATAAGAAACAGGAGGAGTGCATATAAATTATCCCGGTTACGATTACAAGCCATAGCCACTTCGGGCGCCTGCCACTTTCCAAAGTTTGAGGTGGGTTTACCGCTACTATTTTTCCAAAAAACATCCTCCCGAAAGAACTGCCCGGCTGCAATCGGGAAGGCATTAAACCAAGCCACTTTCTTAACCCCTGAAAGCGAATAAATTCTGGTATAACCGGCTTTTTCAAATTCTGATAAGACCCTAAAGGAAGGTTCAACCGGGAAGTATACCACTTTTACGCCGGCATATTCCATGTCAGAGAGGTCTTTTTGAATCCTATCTCTGGAAACATTAAAATAATTTTGGGCACTGAAGGGCAGGTAGATTATCGCCGAATCCGAATAAGCGATACGCGGCATCTCTTCGATAAACACACTTGAATCTGAAGGGGTAAGCAACCAAACCTGACGATGAATCCCGATGGCCGGCGGAATCCCCAAAGGCAGTATGGTAGATTCTGAATCCATTTCTATGCGCAAGATATTTCCTACAGAAGACAACCAGCTGGCATTCAATGGAATCAAAACACCTTCGAAGGGTTTACGATGAATATGTAACAAACGACCGTTTAGGTATATGCCGGAATTGGATGCAATGCCTTCCAATGCCAATACTAAGGGCACGCTGTCAGGCTTTACACGAAAGGCCCAGTTGAGCGCCAATTCTTTTTGGCCTGTTTCCCAAAATGGCACTCGCCATTCTTTCCCCTGGTCATCGGTCCAATACCCTGAAAAATCCTGAACAACCCGAAATCCCCCCCATGTTTTTCCTGCCCCAAATTTTTCCTCCCTTTGAAAAGGATAATAGGTGCCGGCCTGAAGGCTGGTTATCAGAAATAAAAAACATATGGAAATATACCTGAACACGCGCTGTAAAATTGCAAAAAGAAAATGAGCCTTGTTCTTCCTCCCCCCATGCTGTTTGTTTTTTTCCCAATTTGCCATCCAAAGTAATGTTGATTCTATGGCGCAAGGACTTCCTAAAATTCGAGTAGGACTGGGGTATGATGTTCACCGGTTTGCCCCAAATCGGGAATTATGGTTAGGCGGAGTAAAAATCCCACATACGGAGGGCTTGGCCGGTCATTCTGATGCCGATGTTTTATTACATGCAATTTGTGACGCCCTTCTTGGCGCTGCAGGACTTCGGGATATTGGCCATCATTTTCCGGATACAGATGCAAATTATAAGGGCATTGACAGTAAAATTCTTTTGAGAAGAACCTACCTACTAATCCGGGAACAAGGATTCGTTCCAGGCAATATTGACTGCACCCTTATTGCAGAAGCACCCAAGATCAATCCTTTTGTGCCGGAAATGAAAAAAGTCATTGCAGAAATCCTTGAACTGCAAATTGAAGCTATTGGAATAAAAGCGACAACGAGTGAAAAAATGGGGTTTGTAGGAAGATCTGAAGGAATGGCAGCACATTGTGTCGCACTTATCTTCGGTGTTTAAAAATTTCCCAAAGAATAAACAGATAGCGCCTTAACCAAAGCGCCCACTCAAAAAGGGGTTATTTAAAATTTCATACCCAATTTCTGTGGCCTCTCCATGGCCCGGAAATACTTTTGTCGTCGAAGGCAGAGTAAACAATTTTGTTCGAATCCCGGATAGAAGGCGTTCAAGATTTCCACCTGGCAAGTCTGTTCTGCCGATACTTTCTCTGAACAACACATCGCCTGCAAAGAGACAGGCTTCTTGTGGAAGATAAAAACACATCCCGTCCGGAGAATGCCCCGGAACACTCAATACTTCCCAGGTCAACCCAAGAAAATCAAGAACTTCTCCCCCGTTTAATTCAACAGCCGCGTCCGGAGATTTTTCCGGAAAAATGCCCATACCAGGCCCATACTGCAATACGCTCTCAAATGCTTGGGTCTCTCCGGCTGGGGCATATAATGGCACATCCCAATTTTGAAGAACAAAGGCATTACCAAGGATATGATCAATATGGCAATGGGTATTCAATAGCGCTACAGGCTTTAAATTCTTTTCTTCAATAAAATCCTCAAGAAGGTTCTGCTCTGCCTTTGAGTAACACCCCGGGTCCAGAATAACGGTTTCCCCGGATGAATTCCAGACAAGGAAGGTATTCTCATAAAATGGATTAAATACAAAATGGTGGATGGTAATCATATGTAATTTTGAAGCCGAATGAAAGACGAAATCCCTAAAATCCTCATCGTTGGAGGAGGACTCGCCGGTATGTTTCTGGCAGCAAATTTAGTCAAAGCCGGCAGAAGGGTGGTGCTCTTTTCTGACCCCTTTTCTTTGGGAGCTTCTGATGTTGCAGCAGGCCTGGTTAATCCTATAACCGGACGACAATATGTATTGACCTGGAGAGCAAAAGAGTTTCTTAATCACCTGGAAGCATTTTTATCGGATGCCCGGTTCCGTGCTTTACAGAAATATTATCATGTACGCCCGGTTTTCAGGCCCTTTCCGGATATTTTCAGTTCAAACGAATGGACATCAAAAACTTCCTCAGAAGAATTTAATGGCATCACGCAAGCTGAATTTTCCCCATGGAAACCGGAGTTAATACGGAATCCGTTTGGCGGAATGGTTCACCAAAAATCGGGATGGATGGACATTCCGGGATTTCTTTCAGAATTGAAAAAGATTCTCTTGACAACAGGCTTGTTTGAATTGAAAAATAGTAGGTTGCCTTATGACGCCATCCATCCGGAATCCAAATTTATCCAAATAGAAGGAGAACAATTGCCGTATCAACACCTGGTGTTCTGTGAAGGCATTCAGGGGAGAGTCAATCCCTGGTTTCGATTACAAATTCTGCCCCTGAAGGGACAAATCCTTACGGTTCAGACCCAAGGAGATGCCGAAAGGATTCTCTCCTCTGGAATTTTCATGATTCCCTTAGGACCAAACCAATACCGTCTTGGCTCCACCTATGAGCGAGCGTTTACGGAAGAAGGGCCGGATGAAAAAGGCAAAGCAGAATTGCTTCAGGAGGCAGCTCGATGGTGGTTGCCTAAATTTGATGAGGTATTAAATCATACAGCTGGCTTGCGTCCTACAACGCCCGACCGTATGCCCCTCATAGGGCATCACCAGACCCTTCCCGGGTTGTGGATTTTTAATGGCTTGGGCGCTAAAGGCGTCCTACAAGGTCCGGGACTGGCGCGTCTGCTATCAGAGGCCATTTTGAATGAAACACCTGAAATTTTATGGCCCGAAACCAACATTTACCGGGCGAAAGCTGTTGATAAGGGAGGAAATTTGTAAATTCGGTTGTTTTTGCTCCGTTTGGTTTAGCCTTCATGTACAATTCTCTTTTTATACATCCCATTCAGCTATTCAAAAGCAAACACATCTTTATGCATCCAACGCCGGTAGAGTATCGCCAAGGTCGGAATGCAGAGGCTTTTAAAATTTAATATCATCAAAAACCTGCTTTACATATTATTCTGCATCCCTGCATTTCTCTGGAGTCAGCCGTTGTCATTCTCAACTCAGGCCTACCCGGATGTTCGCAAAGGCAGAAACTGGAAGAAAGTAGAGACCAGTCATTTTGATATCTGGTTCAATGGTGCAGAAGCGGATTTTGGCGGAGAGGTAGCGCAGTTTGCAGAATACCACATGAAGGACCTATGTCATCTTCTCGATTACAAACCCAGGTCCAGATTTGTCTTACATGTATTTTCAAACCCTGAATCCTATTGGCATTCCAGCCTATACCGTCATCCTCAAACTCTTCCCCAGGGCGGCGTTACTCTTTTTGATGGCAATGCTGCAAGTGTCTTTTATCAAAAGGGAAAGCAGGCTCTGTACCGTCAGGTCAGAGAAGCGGCTACGGCTTTACTGATGCATGAAATCTACTACGGGCAAACGGTTCAATTCTCCCTCCAGCAGCAAATGTTGATTGATTTGCCTGAGTTCTTCCGTTTTGGAATTCCTGCGTGGGAAGCAGAGGGATGGACAACGGAAGATGAAGACCGCATGAGGAGTCTGAGTGCCAGAAACTATGTCTCCCTGACGCTGACAGACAAAGATCCGGACATGACCCGCACCCTACAGAAATCTGTCTGGCATTACATCGCCCAAAAATTTGGGCCCGTAAAAGTTTATTCCATTATGTACATGACGCGTGTCAGTCGATCTGTACAATCCGGAATCATTACGGTGCTTGGGGTAAGCATGGAAACCTTTACCGATCGCTGGCGGGAATATTATGTACAAAAATATCAGGGCGATGTTAACACAAGAAGAAACCTGAGTAAAGAAGCCAAAGCCGTTAGCGTACTTCCTAAGGGCTACCGATTATGTCAGGCTAAAATGCAGCCCGGTGGGGAGAAAGTTGCAGCTGTCGGAGAAAAGAAAGGTATTTACACATTATTTCTAACGGATTTTAGATCCGGAAAACAGGAACAATGGAAGCTTCCGGGTGGGATGAAATCCCACTATCGGGAAATTCATCAACTCGAGGTACCGATGTCCTGGGATTATGCGGGAAAGAATGTCTGCCTGGTCTTAACCCAAGGTACATCCCAGATCTTGCTGACTTTTTCGCTCGACTCAAAATCCATTAAGAAAAGAAAACTTCCCGGGGCATTGGAGCAAATTCATGGATTGGACTGGAACCATGAAAAGGGCTGGATGACCTTTACAGGAAGTCGCAAAGGACAAAGCGATTTATTTATGTTGGAACCCGAAGGCAACCTGATCCAACTAACCAATGATGCGTTTGATGAATCTTACCCCATGTGGAGTTATGATGAACAAAATATCTTTTTCTCTACCAACCGGAGACCGGATTCTATTCTGTCATTTGAGCCCAAACATATAGATCAGGATTTGGATATCTGGAGATTTTCCCTGTCGGAAGATCGCATGATGGCAGTTACCCAAAGCGTTTTGAGCGATGAAATACCTTTATTCCAACTGAATAGTTATGAGTTAAATTATCTGACCCAAGAATCCGGAATTACCGGCCTGGGCAGACGAAATTTATTTCAGGGGGATTCTTTGCAACTCACCGCCTTTGATGTGGGCATCCGTTCGATTCAAGTTTCCGGTGGTCGGGCATTTATTACAGCCTGGAATGCGGGCAAACTGAGTGCCTTCACCCTGGAAAATCCCGCATGGAATAAAGGTCTGAGACCCCAACTTACAGAACTTCAAAAAGAAAAAAGGAAAGAGGCCGCAGAAAAAGAAAAAAACCGAAAAGACCTGGATTCCGAAACAGAGAAGGAAGAAAAACCGGAAATCCCGGAAATGGGAGAACTCATTCAGGTAACACCCAGTGACAGCTCAGAAAGCAAGAAACCCTTGAAATACTATGTGTTTGACGAAGACGATGTCCCGGTGCGCAGGCCACAAACACCCCGTTCGGTTGGTAATCAACCCGGGAAAGTGAGCAATGTAAAAAAATTGACGGATCCCTTAACCTCAGCTGTTCCCCTAAACTGGCAGGAAACAGAGGTAAACACGCCGAAAAATCCCTCCATTAAAAGAACCTGGTACCTCCGTGAGCTTGGCACACAGATGGCATTCGATCCAATTTTCAGATTCCATTATAACCTGTACGCAAAGTTCAGTGACATTCACCGTCAGCATGAGGCATTTGTTCTATTCCGCCCCTATCTTCAATTTCGAAATAGCGATTTTCAAATGGGATGGGAATGGAAAAAACACCGATTACAGCCAGGTGCCTCCTTTCAGCGAGCCATCAGATTTTATGACCGACAAGGATTTGAACTTCGATATACGCTTCATAGCTATAAAGCATGGGTCGGATACGGGCTCAACCGAAGCAGCAGAATCACCGGAGGCCTAAGAATGGAGGCCCTTTGGAGACAGGATTTGTCTCTGAATACCGCAGTAAGATATTCGGATGAAGTTTGGATGCCGGGAGGCTTTATCCGCCTGGATTATGATTATACTTTAAGACGAGAAAACTTTATCCAGTCCGGACAGAATGGGAATATTAGAATAGACCATTATCTCATTACAGGAAATAAAAGGGCCGATCCTCTGACAATGGTTCAGGCAGATTTCAGAAAATACCTGAGATTTATGAAGGAATCCGTGTTGGCCCTAAGATTTACAGGTGGCTTCAGTCTTGGAGAAGTAAAGCCCCTAATGATGATGGGCGGGGTGGACAACTGGCTAAACAGCAGGATTCAAAATCCTGGAGAGATTCCCGTACCCACACCAACTGAAGGCTTATGGCTCATGCAAATTCAATCTCCGGTCAGAGGGTTTCCTTACAATGCGCGCAATGGAAGACAATACCTTGCCATGAATGCAGAGGTCAGAATTCCGCTGTTAAAATACCTAACCAAAAGACTCAACTCTGATCCATTGTACAACTTCCAATGGGTATTCTTTTACGATGTCGGCACTGTTTGGACGACGGGCAATCCTCTCTCGCAACGCAATCCGGTCAACACCGTTACCATAGAAAAGAATCCTTTCATTATTCAGGTGCAATCGATGAAAAGCCCCTTTCTATCCGGTGCAGGTACAGGTTTCCGGATGAGTGTTATGAGGTATATATTAAGGCTGGATTTCGCCATGGGGATGGAAGATGGGACGATTGCCAAACCTCAATTTTCGATTTCTCTGGGCAGCGATTTTTAAACC
>CANHCC010000045.1 GCA_947459115.1 Bacteroidota bacterium
TATATTTATCAATATTCCGGAATTAATACCCAATCAGGATCTTCCTTTACTTTGATTGACTCGATATTACCCGGCGTTGAAAAAAGAGGTAGAATTCGGGTATTTCTACAAGATATAAATCAAGATGGAAAACCGGAATTATTTACCGGAAATAATCCGGGAGGAGTATTATTATATTCCATGAATCCGGCTTCGTCAAATAATGCCTTTGCCCCAAACCAGACATTTAGTATTTATCCCAATCCTACAAAAGACATTTTAAATTGGCAATCCAGAATAAATTTAATTCCTCAGGAAATACATCTTTTAAATTTAAACGGAAAAATCCTCAAGAAAATTTACCCTCAAAATGGACAGGGTGAAATTCAGGTAAATGAATTACCAATCGGAAATTATTTTCTGAAATTTATTTATGGAAATAAGCAGGAAGTGATACCATTTTTACGGGGGGAATAAAGACCGTATTTTAGAAATACATATCGAAAACTAATCCGGGATAACTCACCCCCGCCCGACTTTTAACCTATCAAACCGCTGCCTCCAATTCAACCTCATCTACCTCAATCTTCAGATTTTGAATGATAAAATCCTGACGATCCGGGGTATTTTTTCCCATAAAATATTCCAGCATTTGGTGAATACTGGATTCCTGAGATAAAATCACAGGATCCAGTCGAATATTCGGCCCAATAAATCCTGCAAACTCATCAGGAGAAATTTCTCCTAACCCCTTAAACCGGGTAATTTCCGGCTTACTTCCTAATTTCTTTATTGCAGCTTCTTTTTCATTCAAGTCATAACAATAAATGGTTTCATGTTTGTTACGAACCCGGAATAAAGGCGTTTGCAAAATATAAACATGTCCGTTTTTCACCAATTCGGGAAAGAATTGTAAGAAGAAAGTCATCAGCAATAAACGGATATGCATTCCGTCCACATCCGCATCGGTTGCAATGACGATATTATTGTATCTCAACCCATCAATACCATCTTCAATATTTAAAGCATGTTGCAACAAATTAAACTCTTCGTTTTCATAAACAATTTTCTTAGTCAGGCCGAAGCAATTTAAAGGTTTCCCTTTTAATGAAAAGACCCCCTGAGTGCTGACCTCTCTGGCTTTGGTAATAGAGCCTGAGGCAGAATCACCCTCCGTTATGAACAGAGTCGTTTGAGGTGCCAGAGGATTATTATCCGAATAATGCACCTTGCAATCTCTTAATTTACGATTGTGAATATTGGCCTTTTTAGCTCTTTCATTAGCCAATTTTTTGATACCGGCAATTTCCTTTCTCTCCCTTTCCGACTGCAGGATTTTCTTCAATAAAATATCTGCCGTTTCCGAATTTTTATGAAGATAATTGTCGAGTTCTGTTTTAACCACATCATTAATCCAGGTGCGAAGGGCCGGCCCTTCTGGCGCTGCCATGGTTGAGCCCAATTTTGTTTTGGTTTGAGATTCAAACACCGGCTCCATAATGCGAACACTCAGAGCAGCCACAATAGAGGTTCGAACATCTGCGGCATCAAAATCTTTTTTATAAAACTCCCGAATGGTTTTAACCACGGCCTCCCGGAATGCGGCCTGATGAGTACCGCCTTGAGTGGTATATTGACCATTTACGAAACTATAATATTCTTCCCCGTATTGCGTCCCATGTGTCATGGCAATTTCAATATCATGGGCTTTCAAATGGATAATGGGATAAAGAATACTCTCATCGGTATTTCTTTCCAAAAGATCTTTTAAGCCATTTTCAGAGAAATATTTCTTACCATTTAAAATGATGGTTAAGCCGGTATTGAGATAGACATAATTCCAGATTTGTTTTTCGATGTATTCCATTCGAAAATGAAAATTCCGGAAGATGGTTTCATCCGGAATAAAAACAAACTGCGTCCCATTTTTTTCAGTGGTAGCAGATTCTTTATGATCTTTTGTGATCTCTCCTAATTCAAATTCAGCCATTTTGGTTTTCCCATCCCTGAATGACTGAACCGAGAAGCTTTTGGATAAGGCGTTCACAGCTTTTGTACCAACCCCATTGAGACCAACTGACTTTTGGAAGGCTTTAGAATCATACTTACCACCGGTATTAATTTTGGACACACACTCCACAACTTTTCCAAGCGGGATACCCCGGCCATAATCCCGCAGTTGAAATTTCTGATCTGTCAGGGTAATCTCAATTGTCTTCCCTGCGCCCATGACAAACTCATCAATGGAATTGTCAATAATCTCTTTAATAAGTACATAGATGCCATCATCCGGCGAAGATCCATCACCAAGTTTCCCGATATACATACCTGGCCTTAGGCGAATATGTTCTTTCCAGTCAAGGGAGCGGATACTATTTTCGTCGTATTGACTATCGAGCAGATTATTTTCTTTTGCCATAAAGACAAATATACGGCATTCAAGGCGGGGAAGCAGTGTGGATAGGTGGATAAGTCAAGTCTTCGGTAAGTAACTTACCGGGGAGGGGGTAAGCTGCTTACCGAGAGGGGTAAGTTACTTACCGGGAGGGGGTAAGTTACTTACCGAGAGGGGTAAGCTGCTTACCGAGAGGGGTAGGTTACTTACCGCCTCAATCCCTCAACCACCGTATATCCCGCTGCTTTGATGGCTGGTCCAACAGCAGCCAATAAACTCAAAATCATTACGGTAACACTCACCGTTACAAAATCCAGGACTTTTAATCTTAATGGATAGGACTCTACTGCAAATGTTTCGCCTCCTTCAATTGCCATCCATCCATATTCCATCTGGGTGTAGCCCAAAATAAATGCAAGGCCACCTCCCACTATAATTCCTGTCAGCCCAACCAACATGCCATTCACCAGAAAAATATTGCGAATTTGTTTGGAGGTAGCGCCAAGGGCTTTCAAAACAGAGATATCTTTCTGTTTTTCAATCACAATAACCGCCAATCCCCCCACAATATTTGCCCCTGCAATAATTAACATCAGGGTTAATATCAGATAGCCCGCAAACTTCTCGTTCTTCATCACCCGGTAAATATCTTCATGTACTTCAAACTTACTCAGGACTTTATATTCCTCGCCCAAACTGACTTTCAGTTGAGCTTTGAATTGATCTGAGGACACGCCTTTTTTCAACCTCAACTCATAGGCCGTTAGTACATTCTCATAATCCATGAGATATCGGGTCATTTCAATAGGCAGAATCACCCAGTTATCGTCGTACTCTTTTTGGAAGGAAAAAAAGGCTGATGGCAAAAAAGGCATTTGTCTCAAGGCATTTTCCGGCGAGGTCCCGGGCTTAATTTTATCCGGAACAACCACCAGTTCAGGCGGGTTGAAAAAATCATCCGTTCTTAGGCCCATATAATTGGCTATCCCCAATCCCGGTATGCCAGTCACTATGGAGTCAGACCAGATTAATGCACCATCTCCTTCGGACAGTGCCGACCGAAATTGATTTAACTTGAAAAAATCCTGCTCCACACCTTTAATCCGAACGATTCTCTGATTGCCCTGGTATCGCAAAGCGGCTTTACCTTCAAGCGTTCCGGCAACCAGATCCACCTCCGGAAATGCCTGGAGCGTTTTCCTTAATTCCCCCTCATCCACAATACCTTTACCCTCTCGCATTTCAATCCGGATATCCGCGTCAATGGCCCCATACATCTGCTCCAGTAAGTCCTGAAAGCCATTAAATACCGACAGGACCAAAATCAAAGCAGCTGTTCCCAGGGTAATTCCTGTAATAGCAATACCGGTAATAAAATGCACCGCTCGCCTGCGTCTTCGAGCCAAAAAATACCGTAGAGCTATCCGAAGGGTGAGACGCATGAATTACTCCTCTTCTCCCCCTTCACTTCCGCCCTCAGGCAAAGGCGGCTTGATCCGACTGAAAATTTCGTCCATTTTTTTGGCATAGACCACCGTATCATCCGGATAAAAGCGAATTTCCGGAATCTTGCGGACGCCATGACGAATCAACGCCGCCAATTCTTTTCTGAGTTCCCACCCATGCTCATTAAGGGCATCACTAACCTCCTGCATTTTTTCATCCGGAAATGTGGTGATGTAAATCCTAATGTTCATCAGGTCCGGGCTCACCCGCACAAAGGGCACGGATGCCAACACTCCCGGAAAACGCGTCATGAAGCGATTCAACAAAGGAGAAATCTCCTTCTGAATCATCCGAGCAAATTTTTTCTGTCTGGTACTCTCCTGGTTTCCTGCCACCGCTATTTATTTAAGTAACTTTGCACAAAAGTACGGAATGCAGGTTTATGTCAGAATTTTATCCTACGGAAAAGACCTCTGGAAAAAAGGCCTACTGGCGCTTTTATTCCTAATCCTCTATAATGTATTCAATGCCATCTCCCTGGCAATGGTCATTCCTTTTCTGGACATCCTGTTCAGCAAGCAATCTGTATTGCTCACCTCTACCCCTCCGGATTTCCCGGAAAACCTCACCGATTTAAAGGCCTGGGCCTTTCAATGGCTGGAATATGCCATCTTCACCCTGGGCAAAAGCGGGGTGCTGTTCTGGTTTTGTGTGGTCCTCGTTACAGCCATTTTCTTTAAAAGCTTGTTCCGCTACCTCAGTTCCTGGCTGATTGTGCCGATGGAACAAGAAATCATCTATAGCATTCGGGAGAAAGTATTCGCCCATCTAACCCGCCTTTCCATTCAATTTTATACCAAACGAAAAAAAGGAGGCCTGATTTCCGTTGTCATCAGCGATGTACAGGCAGTTCAGGAAAGTGTGGTTGGCAATATTCAAAGCGTTATCCGGGACCCCTTAACGATGGTGGTTTTCCTTTTTACCATGATTCTAATTTCCTGGAAACTTACCCTCTTTACCCTCATCGTTCTTCCTCTGACGGGATGGGTCATTACCACGCTGAGTAAGTCCCTCAAGCGCAGAGCCAACAAAGGGCAGGAAAAACTAGATGCACTCATCAGTATTGTGGATGAATTTGTAACAGGGGTGCGCATTGTGAAAGCCTTCAATGCAGAAGAATTTGAACAGAAAAAATACCGCAAACAAAACCGGGAATACTATGAAACCCAGGTAGGCATCTCCCGTCGCAGTGACCTGGCCTCCCCGGCTACAGAGGTCCTGAGCATTCTGGTGGTAGCCGTTATTATTCTATATGGAGGCAATCTCATTTTGGATAATAGCTCAGAATTAAAAGCCTCTGAATTTTTGGGCTTTATTGCTTTATTTTCGCAATTTCTGGCCCCTATTAAAACGCTCTCCCATTCCATTTCCAAAATCCAAAAAGGCATCGCTTCTTTCGATCGGATTGAGAAATTACTGAATGAAACGGTTACCGTACCGGATCCGGAAGAGGGCAAAATTCTGGATGGATTTAAGGATACAATCGAATTTAAGGGTGTCTGGTTTAAATACCAGGATAGAGATATCCTGAAAAACATCAATCTGACCATACGAAAAGGCGAAACCGTGGCATTGGTTGGTCCTTCAGGCGCAGGCAAAAGCACCTTGGCGGATTTGCTCCCAAGATTTTATGATCCGCATCAGGGAGAAATTCTTATTGACGGCACCCGCTTGCACCAAGCCAGACTGAAGGACATCCGGAATCTTATGGGCATTGTCAGCCAGGAAGGAATTTTATTCAATGACAGCATTCTTAGGAATATCGCATATGGCGCCGAAGAGATTTCCGAAGAAGCAGTTAAAGAAGCTGCGCGCATTGCCAATGCAGATGAATTTATCCGATCCTTTCCGGAAGGCTATTACACCAATATCGGTGAAAGAGGTACTCGGTTGAGCGGCGGGCAAAGACAACGCATTGCAATTGCCAGGGCCATCCTGAAAAACCCTGCTATTCTGATTTTGGACGAGGCCACTTCTGCCCTGGATACAGAATCCGAGAAACTGGTGCAAGAGGCTCTGGACCAACTCATGAAGAATCGCACCTCATTGGTGATTGCCCATCGTTTGTCCACAATCCTGAAGGCCGACAAAATTCTGGTAATGGAGGGTGGAGAAATCAAAGAAGCCGGAACCCATGCAGAGTTACTGGCGTTGAACGGCATTTATCGGAAATTGTATGATATACAGTTTGGTTAGTAACTAACCCCTATCTGGTAAGTTACTTACCCCCAATCTGGTAAGTTACTTACCCCCAACTGGTAAGTTACTTACCCCCAACTGGTAAGTTACTTACCCCAATCTGGTAAGTTACTTACCCCAATCTGGTAAGTTACTTACCCCAATCTGGTAAGTTACTTACCCCAATCTGGTAAGTTACTTACCCCCAACTGGTAAGTTACTTACCCCCCTTACCCAAACCCCTCACGCACCGAAAACAACCATTCACACATTTCAAGCAGCCGACTTATACGAGGCAAAAGCCTCTCCCGTTAATTGTTCATGTTTTTCATTCACTAAAAATTAATTCGCACATGTAACAGGTCTCCACACATTCACACAATAATTTATGAATTCGAATCCTGTGCATTTTTTGCTCGATGACCAACAATATGAATTGCTGGCCCAACTCAATCTTCTCAACAAAAAACTCCTGAGAGATTTAGAAATCCGACGGAAATACCATAATCTTAAATCTCAAGGTATTTCATTTCAACCTGCACTGAACAGGCTTCTACAGGAATATCCTTATCTCCAGCCGGACACTTTGAGAAAGCTAATTTATTCTCCTGCTGTAGCGAAAATTGAAGCATTGGCACAGAACACAGATTCCTAAATAGGATAGACTTAAAAGGCCCGGCTCTATTTACAAAGATGAAGCTTCCGGGTAAAGACGCCTCCCCTTCCATCCATAAATCTCACAAAATAGACCCCGGCTGTTAATGTTGATAGATCCATACCCTGCTGCAGGTTTCGGATTGTTGTTAGCGGAATAAGGACACGCCCCATTGGGTCGTAAATCTCAAATGCCTGAAACTGCTCCGATAATACAGAACAGCTCACCATACCGGAAGAGGGATTGGGATATAATACCAAATCATTTGTATCCCATGCATCAGCCTGAGATAATGTAGCACAATCCAGAAGGCCTGTTTGCTGAACCCCAATGCCACTTGCTGTACTCACCCATTGTTGAAACGCAGTCCCTGCAGCACAGTCTCCTTTTAAATAAAAATCCAACCAGGGGACAATG
The DNA here is from genome assembly GCA_947459115.1 of Bacteroidota bacterium. GTDB lineage: Bacteria > Bacteroidota > Bacteroidia > J057 > RFSG01 > CANHCC01. The sequence continues at coordinate 7,131 of CANHCC010000045.1, forward strand.
GCCTGAAACGATAAATTCTGTTGTACTGCAGGCGTGATCGAAGGTGGAGGCTGACAAGTACTTTCCCCTGTATTACAGAAGAAATCTGAAGCTGCAAACTGACAATGGCTTCCACCTGTGAGCGTAATCAAACATTTCGAAAGATTACTAATAGTATCATACATGGGTTGTTGATGCTGAGGAATGGGGGTCACACAATCATTGCCACCGGCCAGGATTAGAACAGGTTTGGATATTTGTAATCCGGCCTGAATTGCAGAGGGATTTGTCTCTGCCGCCGCAATACCAATTAAGGTGGTAAACGAAGTATCGCCTGCCATCGCCAAAAAGGAAGCGCCTCCACCCATAGAATGCCCCATTACGGCTGAAGTTGGGGCAATGTGATTTTCCCAGATAGAACCGTTACTCTGATTTTCTGTTTTTAACCATTGGTTTACGCGCGCCAAATCCGCCCCAAATGCACCGTGATTTGGGGAGAAATTTCCTTCGGTGGTTGGAAAGGCAATAACATAACCTTCCGGCACCAGGGTTTCCCAATAAGGCTGATAAGAGGACCAAACCATCAGGAACCCATGCCCGAAAACCAATACCGGAAACTGTCCCGCAGCTACGGGCACATTGTCGCCCGCTGTGGTGGCAGGGTAATAAATTTCAACCCCAATTGTTCTGCCCGGTCTGGCCGGGTCTGTAAGGGAAAGTTGGCGATGCCCTACCGGAAAAGGCTGAGCTATAACGGCAGAAAAGCCTAACAAGAAAAGGAGATTGAGTAGAAATTTCATAGTTTGAAATTAAGGAAATTTCAGGCAACAGGAGAGTCGGGGATTCCCTCAATAAAAAAAAGAGTTGGCGCTTCCGTTTTTCTGGAGGATTTAGTACCCCAAAAGCGAAAAATCCAAACCACTCAGCAGGGTAATCCTTAACATTTTTTAAACAAACAACTCTGCAAATTCAACATTTTATGTTAGATTTGCAGACATGATACAAAGGCAACTCATTGAAAATGTGGAATATTTGCTTTCTGTTACTCCGACAGTAGCTTTACTCGGTCCGAGGCAAGTGGGCAAAACGACTTTAGCCTTTGCAATTGCTGAAAAGGTAGATGCAGTATATCTCGATTTGGAAGATCCGCTGGATGTTCAAAAAGTTCAAGATGTGGTCGGCTTTCATGCAGAGAACAAAGGCCATCTTCTTATTTTAGACGAGGTGCAGCGAATGCCTGAAATATTTGCGCCCATTCGCACCATTATAGATAAGGAAAGGAGAAAGGGCAATAAAAGCGGGTTGTTTTTATTTTTGGGTTCTGCCTCCATGGAATTGTTGCAACAATCCGGAGAATCTCTGGCGGGTCGCATCGCCTATTCAGAACTCTTTCCTATCAACCTACTCGAATATCATGAATCCCTCAACAAACCTGCTGCTACGCTCTGGTTGCGTGGGGGATTTCCGGAAAGTTTGTTAGCTGCAACTGAATCAAACAGTTTTACCTGGCGAAAAAACTTTATCCGTACCTATCTGGAGCGGGACATTCCGCAATTAGGTCCCCGCATTCCGGCAACTACCTTGCAACGCTTCTGGACCATGCTTGCACATCATCAGGGTTCTGTAATGAATGCAACGCATCTTGCGCGAAGCCTGGATGTTTCCGGAACGAGCATCGCCCGGTATTTGGATCTAATGTGCGATTTATTATTGGTGCGTCGCCTTCAACCCTGGACCTTCAATGCAGGAAAACGCCTGGTTAAATCTCCTAAAATCTATGTACGCGACAGTGGACTTGTACATACTTTACTCAACATAAAAGACATGAACGAACTGTTGGGGCATCCCGTCGTTGGCGGAAGTTGGGAAGGATTTGTTATCGAGAATATTTTGTCCGCTTCAAAAGATACGATTCCATGTTATTATTATGGAACACCAGGTGGTGCAGAAATAGATTTAATTCTGGAGTTTTCACCCTCCGAAAAATGGGCAATTGAAATCAAGCGAAGTTCCGCACCTTTTGTATCGAAAGGCTTTCACCTTGCCTGTGAGGAAGTAAAACCGACCCGAAAATTTGTGGTGTATAGCGGAAAGGACCGCTTTACCCTGCCGGGAGAGGTAACCGCCATCTCATTGCTCGGCATCTTGGAAGAAATCACCTCACGCCCCTAAATCCTAAGCACCGAGACTATCTACTCTTGCTGTTTGCTTAAACTATAAATCCTCCATTGCGAAAACGATGCAGACCCACTCTTGCATGTCCCTTATGATGGAGCCAGAAATGAGAATCTCAGGCATTCATTCACCAAAAAGATATCTTTTCAGTGAATAGATTCACCAAAAAGATATCTTTTTGGTGAATCTATTCACTGAAAAGCTGTAAATTTGCCTTATAAAGCAAAAAATGCAAATCCATCGAGTTATTTATCAGGACATTCAGCAGCAATTTTTTAAAGGCAGGATTATTTTACTGACAGGTCCAAGAAGAGTCGGAAAATCAACCCTAATCCATAACTTATGTCAGGAATATGGTGACTATCTGTTTCTGGACGGTGATGACCCTTCTGTGAGGCAGCTTCTAGACACGCCCAATTTTGAACAAATCCGCCTTCTGCTCAGCGGACACAAACTCGTATTTATAGACGAGGCACAACGGATCAAAAATATAGGTCTGACGCTTAAAATGATGAATGACCGAATTAAGGATTTGCAGGTCATTGTCAGCGGATCCTCTTCCCTGGATTTGGGAGATAAACTACAAGAGTCCCTAACAGGCAGAAAATGGGAGTACCATCTCTATCCGATAAGTTGGGAGGAATGGTTTCAACATAATGACTATCTTACTCTTTCTCAACAACTGGAAAGCAGGATTCTGTATGGCATGTATCCTGAAGTATTAAATAATCCCGGTGCAGAAGAGAAAATCCTGAAAGAACTCACTAAAAGTTATTTGTACAAAGATATTCTAGCATTGAGTGGCATAAAGAAACCTGACATGTTAGAAAAACTGGTGACGGCACTCGCCTATCAGGTAGGCAATGAAGTAAGCTACAATGAACTCTCTCAATTAATAGGTATTGACAAAAATACTATTTCAGTTTATATTGAACTATTAGAAAAGGCATTTGTCATTTACAGATTGAAACCTTATGGCGAAAACCAACGAAACGAAATCAAAAGTCATCGTAAAATATATTTCTATGATACGGGAATAAGAAATGCCCTAATTAACAATTTTAATTCCCTGACATCCAGGAATGACAAAGGCGCATTGTGGGAAAACTTTGTAATGAATGAAAGACTAAAATTCATCGAATACCATCAGCTAAACATTCAAAGCTACTTTTGGCGGGCTCGGCAAGGAGGAGAAATTGATTTACTGGAAAAGAAAAATGACCAACTGCAAGCGTATGAAATAAAGTGGAATCCCCAGTCTAAATTCAAAATGCCTATTTCATTTTCAAATAGGTACGAAGCCTCCTTTATGGGAATTCATACCGATAACATTCTGGGGTTTGTGGCTAAAGTGTAATACGAAATATCCTTAATGTTAAATTATACACAAGGTGGCGTTTGAATTACCGGAATGACTAAGAGAAATAAACTTTAACTATACCACATAAAATATCAGATGACACTTCCTAAGTCTTTACCCAATTCGAGCGTTCACAATTTCCACTCTGAAAGGAAAGGCTAAAATAATGCTTTCCAAATCAAAGCATATACCTCAAAACCACCGGCAGCCATTACAATCAAAGCGACGAAAATAAAGACGATGAATAGACGCCCCATCATTACCCCCCGGGATATTTTGCCGTATTCAGATTCATAAAAATGGGCAGTATCTATTTCCCCTAGACGCTTTAATCTCTGAATGCCGGAGCGAATTTTAGTACGAAAGATCTGAACACTCGTACCATCTTCAATGGCCTTGTGTGCCCCCAGCAATAATTCATCGAGTTTATTGGTGATGTCGTTAATTTCCGAACTGTTAAATTGAACCTCTTCCGCTTTATCAAACAAATAATCCGGATCGGACATACGCTTGGACATGCCCCCTCGAGGCGCTTGCGTGCGAGACACAACCGCTTCTATCTCCTCAATAGAAGGCTCATCCCTGGAAATCCGTGTACGAAAAGGCGTTGACCACCCATCTCCAAACACTTTATTACTGGCCCATTTGCCGGTATTCTTTCCGGTTTCCCGCCAAAAACTTTTGAAAAATGGCATAATTAAAAATTATAATAAAATGGATTGTGGTTCATCTATTTGAATACCTAAAGCGTATTGTTTCAATTGCACATACCTCAGGGTTTTCTCCCAAATATTCATAACTGCATTACTACCTTCTCCTAATATTTTAATTCCTGTGGGATTATTAGAAAAGGGAATGACGCTATTCATGTTATAAGGAAATATGCAACGAGCACGAAAATCATAACCTATAGGTTCACCCACACGACAAGGCAAAAAAGAAAACAAACCCGCATCAGGCGTGTAAGTAATTCCGGAATACAACCTCAGGGAAGAATTGGGATAAGAGGCTAAATATACATCCGCCAGGGATTCCAGAGTTGCCTGACGATAGGTCAATGAATAACGAGCTGCATTCTCCGCATAAACTGACTGTACGCTTTGAAAGCTCCCCACCACAAACACTGTATCTAAAGCAAAACCCGATTTAAAGGAACTCCCAAATAAAATAACAGAACCCGGATCTAATTGGGTTAAGCGCCCCCTCTGTTTACAAATGGCATATCGAAACGCATCTCCGTACACATAAGGATCGGTATTCTGATGCCCTCTGGGATTCAAGGAATGAATTGGGAGGTGAATACCATGGGAATGCGCATCAGGCAAGGCATCAAAATAGGAATTACCCTCCCATTCACCCCAATAATACAAAGTATCTGCTTGTGGAATATCGCCAGGACTATGAATATAACTCCCCCGCATTTTTAAAAACTTTCGATAATGGGAAGCATCATTATTCCACTCCCGGATAATGCCATTTGGCATTTGATGGTAGCCATTACCTAATCGAAAAGGTTTCTCTCGTCCTGGGTGATTTAATTGAATTGCCAATACACTCATGCTATCAGATATTGACTAAATCTTAACTTTTGATTTCGGGAGGTTTGCAAGAAAGGTTTTCGTCCCTGCACCTGAAACAAAACTTGCGCAATCTTTCCATTAATCATAAATCTTCGTACTAATAATGGGCGTTTTGCGCCAACATCAATAGACTTCCACGCTGTATCAGGTGATGGAAAATCTATTTTCTGCTCATGACCGGGTGAGGATGAAAAAAGAATAACATCCGGTTGAAGTTCAACGATCAGTTTTTTCCAAAGTGCTTGACCTTCTGCTTCCAATTCCTGACGCATATTCTCCGACAATTTAGACCAGGTGGGGATGCTTGCCCAAGGACTACAAATATCCGTGTGAATTGCGGTGTTCTTTGCCTCCGCATAAAACGAAGCTTCGAAACTTTGCAGCACAGCGCCAAAACTTCCTTTAAACCAAGAACCGTATGGATTCCTTTTAAAATAATTATTCAAGGCCAATTCTAATCCCTTATCCGTTCCATCATAATCGGGAAAGCGAAAGTCTTTGCTGACCGGGGTGGCATCATTGGGACGAAATTCCCGGTCGGACGGATTTAAACCCACCGTAACCACCCGAAGCGATGAAGCTTCATAAGCAGGGCGGTTACCAAACCAATGGATGGGGAGGATGGGGATTTTTAACATTTTCAAAAATTAGTTGACAGATTTTGAAATTGAATTAGCAATCAAAAATTGATGATATAATACACTTACAACAACTCTCTTTATATGCGCTATAAATATGTAGAAAATTTGAACTTGAAAGTTCATATTAAATAAATAGATTATTCCAACATTACCATTATTTAATACACCAACAATTAACTTCTCATTGATTCTTCAACTATTAAACACTGTTTATTCGAATTCAAAAAATTGACTTTCATCGAGCGCAGGTAATTAATTAACGATACCGTTATATCCAAATACTGTAGTCCTATCGTTCGTATTTTATTTAGTGATTATTTTAATTACTATTTTTTTCAGTATTATAAATTTTCGCCTACTCCCATTCAGGCGTTTCGGCATCCTCCTGTATAGTTTTTACTTCTTTCCGCCACCCAGCTTGGTCCGCGTATCGGCTTTACCGGCTTTGGTTACCGTTTTGGTGGTGTGCTTAGAACCTGTAACACTCTTGGTTTGAGAATTCTTCGATGATGCCATCTTAATGCGTAATAAGAAAATAAATACCTACTCCCTTTATGGCGTTTCGGTTTTCTCCAAATTTTATTCGGAAAGAATTACGAATTCTGTTCGACGGTTTTTATCCAGATTTATGGAATCCAATACAACACTACTGCCCATGCCTTCATAAGACAGACGCGTAGAATCTACGCCTCTGCCAATTAAGAAAGCGACAACCGCCTTAGCGCGTTTTTCAGAAAGGGTCTTATTAAATTGTGGATTACCCTCTTTGGAGGTATGCCCTTCCACTTTAAGCTTGACCTCTGTATTTTTATTCAGAACCTTTGCAAGGTCATACAGAGCATATTTAGCCTCTTCCGGTATATCCGATTTCTTTACCGCAAACTGAACAGTATTAAATTTGGACTCCAAATCTTCAATAGCCTCTACAAATACTGTATCCACTCGGGTAACTATTCTTTCGGTATATACAGTATCTGTTGTCGTGCGCTCGGAAGTTACTTCAGCAGGTTTCTTTGAGTTAAATAGGCCTAATGCCCATAGAAGGAGTAATAATAAAATAAGACCACCTATAATCCATACCCAAATAGGAAGGCCGGATTTTTTCTCAGGTACAACAGGCGTAACGGAATTTGGGAGTTCTATTTTCCCACCCAATTTACTCGCCAATACAGGGTGAATGACATCGATACTATATGTTCCCCGACTAAAGGCAGACTTAGGCTCAAACTTATTGACTACGATACCATAATTTTTTGACTGATTAGCCAATTGTTCTAAATCTGAACTTCCGGATTCAGCATCTGTACTTTCCCATAATTTATTAACCACCACCGTAATGCCATCTGCTGTCTTAAACTGCGTTTCTGGTTCCGTAAAAAATAAACCATCGTAGGGAAGTCCGGCCTGTGCAAATTCAGATTGTATAAAGGCTAAATCATGAACAACACCAAAATCCCTATCCGAGTAGGGCTTAAATATAGATTTAGGTGCCTGCTTGGGGGCAGTAGGATTTAAGTGATCCGGAAAGGCGGCTTTTAAATCAGCAAATGTTGCCTGAGGATATAATTTTAAAAAGGCATCAATGATACCAAGTGCTGTACGGTTCATGGATTTACCATTCACCTGCATTACACCATGTTCGAATTGTTGCTGTTCTTCAGGAGTTAAAATAGGAAGTTTCATATAGGTGGTTTAAAGTGTGTAATGGATGAGTTTTTATTCTGAGCTAAGCATAAGCTATGAAGACATACCTAAATTATACTTTTACCCTAAATTCAACCTTTTTAAAGCCTAAGGCCATAAAGAAATCTCGTAATGAGGTCTGAACCCTTGTATCAGCTTCAGACAAAATGCCTTTTTCGATGGCTCTTTTACGAATTTTATCAAGAGTAAAGGTCTTTAACAAATTCGTTTCGGACATGGACCAGTTACCGGATTCGGAAAAAACAGAAATATTCGATGGATTCATGACGACATCCAATATTCGGGCAGGCCGAATCTGAATGGAAATAACGGTATCTTTCACTTCAATATCTGTGGAATCAAAATTTGCTAAATCACAACCTCCATATACTTTTGCAGATGCCACAAGCACCAATTTGTCGCCATTCTGCGTTTTGCGTTCAAATATTTTAAGGACGGGAGGCGGCATTTTTTCCTTGGTGGGATCAGACGAGACAACTACCTGATCATAATAACAAACAGAGATTAACTGAGACATATTTCGCACCTCCTTCACAATAGTTGGAGTGTCCAGTAATTCAATAGGTTTTATTTCAAAAGGATTATTCAATACTTTAAATTGTATTGCCATATAATAGACACCTCCTAATGTCAGGACAACAAAGAAAAGATAAATTACAAGCCTTAAAATTTTAAAGTGTATCATAATTGAATATTAATAAGGTTGCGTTAGGATTTGAATCTGCTTAAATCCGGCAGCTTTTAGATAGGCGGTCAAAAACACCACTGCATTTTGTTCGGCCTGCTTTAGAATACCTAATTCAGGTATAGATTCCTCAACTTTCTTTTGACCCATTTGAAAAATTAATTCTTTTTCAGCGGTGGAAAAATCTGAACGAAGAATGCCTACATCGGTATAAACTTCCTTTATAGCCCCAGGATTAATCTTTAAAATGAAAACCTCTGCTGATGGTATGGACATCGTAATATTATTGTTCTCAATCCGGATATCCGCTTCCTTGAGTTTGCTCAAATCAATTCCAGCTTTTATTTTGGCCTCACACGAAAAAAGAGATTTCCGACTCCCTAATTTAAACCAGGTTGCGTCATCGGAAGCAGAAAGGACTTTTACTATATCAGCTTCTAAAGTAGCCAACTGATTAAGATTCCTAATCTTAAAAACACGCTCTGCTGGATTATCCTCCTGCCGAAGTCCGGTGCAGGCCGTAAACAGTAAGAAAAAACAAGCAGTTACTAGAATCAAATATTTATTAAATATCATGCTTTAACAATAAAAAATTAACCAAACACAAAAACACTTATTTTCATTTACATTCAAATGTATCATCGCCTGATACTTTGAATTGAAGTTTTAACACTTTCAATTTCGCGCTTCTTATTTTCAATTCGATTGACAATCGAATTTACATCACTGATTTTCGATTGTCTGAGGGTGCGTTTATAATTGGCATCACTGGTGCTTTTAATCCGCTCAGCATAATACTGCGACTTGCGCTTTTTTTCCTCTTTCAGAGTATTCAGGTCTTTGCGCAGTCCTTCAAGCCTTACCTTATAGGAGGCAATCTGATTTCGTTGGGTACTTGTTAGGGGCATAATCGAAATAGAAAATATTAAACAAATCCTTAATCGGTTTCTATTTCATATTGTACCTCGAAAGAGGCATTTTCAGGAATAGACTTTCCAACCTTTAAGGAATTATTGCCCGGGTCATATGTATAATCCGTGGATTCATTACCATTAACAATAATTTTTAGCTGTTTTGAATCTTTAGGCAACTGAGACAATGGGAATGCTCTGGCCATTTCAATCATTTGTCCGGAAATACTCTCCAAAATATTTGAAAAATCAGATTTAATATCCAAATATTTACCACGCGTGTTATTTACAGCCTCCTGGTAACGACTAAATCCGGACAATCCAATAAGATTTATAATGACACGCTGTCCGGACTTTAAAGCATTCAAACGATCCAGATATTGCCGGACGGGTACTTTATCATCATCCTCTTCATCGGTCACAATATTGATAATTACAGGTGCATCGGCTCGGAAAAATGCAGGATTTTTTTCAAGGGCTAAAACAGAACATTTTAAACCTTGTTCAGTAGCAGATCCGGAAGTACCTACTCTTACATAAGTGGGAAAAAAGCTTAAAACTAATTCTTTCAATTCTTTATCCATCACCCAATCTTTATTTAGGACATCATCACCTCGAAGGCGGCCATTTTCGCCGGTATCCGTTGTGGTAATTGCCATATTAAAATCAGGAATTTCAGAGATAGGTTTGCTGACAAAATAATTAATAAAAGAATTAAAATTTTTACCTAATAGTTCCTGGTAAGAACTCATAGAACCGGAATTATCTATGACCCAAAGGATGTCAATTTTAGGCGCTTTTTTGATTTTATCGTTAACGAAGACATCAGAAATTAATTCAGGCCGCAAACCATGA
>CANHCC010000046.1 GCA_947459115.1 Bacteroidota bacterium
TAATAGATGGAATAAGACTTTAGATTCCCTGCACTGCCCCCATTGCTAGCGTCGGTCAATTGACCGAGAAGTCTCAATTGAAGCGTGTCTTTACCGGAGGGCATTTCCATATACACTTCAGTAGCCGAAAAGTTAGGATAAGTTGGGGTTACCAATGGTGCAACGGTATCAGAAGGATTTGTGAGATAAATATCTACTTCTTTAAACTCTGCTTCATTTCCTGCTTTGTCTAAGGCAGAGACGATGAAATGGTACTTTCCGGCAGCAGCTGTAACCGGTATTGGAATAAATACCTTCTGTTCAGACTGAACACCTGAAAGGGTGACGATTTTGGAGTACACAAAGAAATTGATTTCCCCATTTAGCTTTCCATGAGAATGCCCATCGTCAGCACTGTGTATGTCTATTTTATACTGGCCTAATTCCCGGTTATCATTGAACCAGGCATGAAACGCGATGGTATCTCCGCTCATGAATTGGGCATCACTCCCGGGCTTAACCACCGAGATTGTGGGTTTAGTTACATCGGCAGAAGGCAGAGGTTGAGGACAATCTGCACATTCTTTATTACAACCCAGGAAAAAAATCATGGGTAGAGCCATAAATCCGATGAAGCTTTTTGTTAATCTCATTTTTATAAGGTTTTGGTACAAATTTAGAGAATTCTTCTCATATCAGGCCATTTTGGGTTGAATTGATTGAATTCCTTGAGTAACCCGGTTTGTGCATACAATCCGGGTTACTCAAGGGAATTCTAAATCAAGCCGCTTCAAGCATGAGATTACATGTGCACATGATATTTAACCTCTCGCTTGTTTCGGTTGTTTTTTCTATCAACAGCCACCACAGCGAGTTTGTATTCGGTTTCATTTTTCAGATCTGCTTTTCTGAGAATTAACATCACCTGAAGATTGTGAATGCTCCCGTCTAAATTGAAATTGCTTATACTATAGACTGGTTCATGGTGCTCTTCTCCTGAAACTTTATGCGCATGAGTCCCTTCTTCCGTAAAGGTTATTTCATAGCCGTATAAATCACCGGGAGTTGTTCCGCCTTTTGTATCTGTCAGGGTACCTTGTAAAACCAGCTGAATTGTATCTTGCCCTGCTGCAAAATTCGCTTCCAGTTCTGTGGCAGTAAAGTTAGGATAGACAATTGTAATGGTTGGTGCAGCGGTATCTTCCGGGTTTGTCAGATATAAATCTACTTCTTTAAATTCAGCCTCATTTCCGGCTTTGTCTAATGCAGTCAGAATAAGGTGATATTTGCCTGCTGCAGATTCACGCGGAATAGGGATGTAGAAGTCCTGGTTAGAGGTAACACCGGTAAGGGTGACAATTTTACTGAACTCAAAAAACGGGGCCGCTCCATTGGATTTGCCGTGAGCATGCCCATCCTCAGCACTGTGAATGTCAACTTTAAATTGTCCAAGTTCTCGGTCATCCGTCACACTTGCACGAAGATGAATTGAATCTCCAGTTGTAATAGATTGATCATTGACTGGTTCGGCTACCGATATGACAGGCTTTGTTACATCTGCAGAAGGTGGTTGCCCCGGGCAGTCTTCACATTCTTTATTGCAGCCTATGAATAAACTAACCATCAGGGTTAGAATCAAAGTCATGATGAATTTCAATATTTTCATGATGTTATACGAGTTAAATTAGTTTACAATCCCCTTTTCTTTTGAATGGAAGTTACCCTTCAGGGGAACATTAAGGGTAAAAACCAGATTTCGGCCGGGTTCCGGAATTTCTAACATTCTGTACCGGCTCAGGTGGTTCAAGTAGGGACGGTTGCTCAGATTTTGAACCTGAACCATCAATCGCACTTCCTGTCCACCGACTTTAACATGAATTCCACCACCGAGATGATAGAGGGTATATCCCGGTGTTGGAGGCTCATTCCGATCCGTCAGCCTTTGATCGGCATAAGCCTGCAGACTTCCGGTTAGATATAACCGGTTCATGCATCTGCTTAAGTTGTTCTTCTCCCATCTTACCTCTACCAGGGCATTGGCAGGGGGCATAAAGGGCAGCGGAATACCTGTGAATCTATTGGTTCCATTGACATATTCCAGTGCGGTTGTAAAATGCCAGGGTTTCCAGGGTGAAAACTCCCATTCCATCTCTCCACCTATAAATCTTGCAGGAGACTCCATGTAGCTAAATATCTGTCCCGCTTCAGGCAAAGTGGAAAATCTACCCGAAGGACTCAAATAAATATAGTTAAAGAAGTGACCATAAAAAGGGGAGAGGGACACACGAATTTTTCGGTGTTTGTACTCTGCGGCTAAGTCTCCTTGCAGGCCTCTTTCAGGTGAAAGAAAACGATTGCCCTGTACATGGCGGAAAGTTCCATGATGGACCCCGTTGGCAGCCAGTTCCGCTACGGTTGGAAAGCGAAAATCAGAACTGAGATTGGCTTTGAAAGACCAAAAATCAGAAGGTTTCCACGCAAAGCCTCCGGATCCGGAGACATTGGCAAATATCCGGTGGCTCTCCAGATTGCGAATCATCGTGTCGGTAACAACGCCAGCCATATTTCGTTGCACCGTTTCGGCTTTTGCAATCTTCACCTCGCCTCCGTCATATCTAAGGCCCATATTCCATACCCAATCCGGATGTGGTTTGTATTGGCTAAAGGCAAATGCGCCCCCATTAAAACTTTGATACGCCGGTAGTAGGTGTTCAAATCCCCCAATCGAATTATTCTGATATTGGCCTGACCCACCATAAATAAAGGAAAGCTTTTCCTTCACCTGGTGGTGGTATTTCAAATTGGCAGACCAGGTTTCCAAGATCAAATTCAGAGCCAGGTTGGAATTTCCCATAACACCCTGCGTATGCGGCAACGCCTCCTCCCGACGGTCATTCCGTTGGTACCCGGCATCAATTTCGAGCCAGTTTTTTCTTAACAGAATATTACTGTGACTGCTAACCTTGGTGTGAGTTGTCACTTGCCTTGGCAATTGAATGTTCCGAAAATTTCCATCCGGATTCAGGCTAATTGCTCTTGGAATTCCAAATGCGCCGGAGAAGAATCCCGCTTCCTGATGAAATCTTGAAAAAAAGACTTCCGTATTCCCCCAGGTTCTTTGAAGGCCTGTCGTCACGGACAGATTTTCTTCTTTACCCGCAGTATTCTTCAGGCGTCCTTCATAAATCGGTAAAACATACCGATTATAGAGGAAGCGATCCGCAGGTACTCTATAATCTGCATAGGTTCTCTGTCCGCCACGAATTCTCCAAGCGATGCCGCCTGTGTTTGCAGCCGCCATAAAATGCCCTCCTCTCAAGTCATTCAGCGTTCGGGTGGTAAGCGTGGCGCTTCCTTGCCAATGCTGAGACGACGGCAGAGGGGCTTGTCGAATGACCACAACGCCCCCAATCGCATCTCCTCCATGTTGAACCGCTCCGGGGCCTCTGAGAATTTCTACTCGATCGGCCTGCTGTTCATCTATTTCCAACCCATGGTCTGCCCCCCACTGTTGGCCTTCCTGACGGATGCCATTTTCTACCACCAGCACACGATTAAAGCTCATGCCTCGAATCACCGGCTTGGAGATTCCTACACCAGTCCTTATGGCATTCACGCCCGGCAATCGTTCCAGGGTGTTTACCAGATTACCGGTAGAATATTCCTCTAAATAGGTTCGGTCCACAATGCTGAATGTCTGAGAACTTTCCTGCAAGGCACGCTTATCCGATTCCGATTCAATCACCACTTCACTGGTTTTTAATTCGGACGGAATGAGGGTAAAATGCAAGTCCGTCATAGATTTGGAGATAGAGATGGTTCTGGATTGGGAATGATAGCCCAGTCCGTCAAGATGAAGGTGATAGGTGCCTGGCTTGATGTTGCGAATGAGAAAACCGCCTGCGCTGTCTGTATAGGCCCCGGTGCGTGTTTCATGGAAATACACCGCTACACCGGGTAACAGTTCTCCCCGGTTATCGGTGACAATACCCGAGAGTTCTATACCGTTTTTTTGGGCCCACAACGAGAGATTTGTTCCCAACATCCATACACAGATCGCCAAACACAAGGTCTGAAATCGTGTCAATTTGAATTTTTAAGGATAAAAGGATTCCGGGTGATCTACCCAGAGATGAATAGAAGAAAACTTCCTGGAAGTAGCAATTAAGCCCTGGGCGGACCTCGACAAACCCCGGAACCGTAGGCCTGGCTGACTAGGCTGGTGAATACCGGAATAAAAAAAGTCTGTTCCGGTTGGACGGAAACAGGAGATGAAAGTTTTAATGCAACGCCGGGGCTTTTCCCGGAGAGGTGCATAAGTAAGCATTCGTGAGGAGAATTTGAAAAATGCGCTTCGTGGCCACATAACCCCTCTTCATCCTCTTCTTCACAGTGGTCGAGGGCAAGAACCGAGCAGTCTTCGATGTCGTGGTCAAAATGCAACCATTCCTTTGGGCTGTTGGCCATCAAAAGGGCAAGGATACAAATGAGCGAACCGACTCGACGGATCATAATTAATCGCAAAGATATAAGAAATTTTTTCCCTGCTGCAAGGTTTACCTTGCAGCAGGGAAAAAATTTCATGGAAGCAAAATAAAAAAAGCGGGAGTGGAAATCTCCCGCTTTTAAGCCGTTATTTTAACAGAATTATCTTTTCTTTAATCCTAAACTTCCAATCATAAACAGAAGCGTCCAAACCAATAACAACCCGAGGGCGATGTAGAATATGATAAACAAATTGTCTACAAGTATCCCTATCATTATGCCAATTAGCAATAACAAGGTTACAAACAAAAATATAGTGATTGAAATTTGGATGAATTGCGATTGGTGACTATTCTTCAGGGATTTTCCTGATTGCCACATGTTTTTTAGGGAGAAGTGCCCGAGGGATAGCCCATTCCCTTTTCGGTTCAGGCCCTGCTTACCAACTGTATGTCCGGAAAGGTTATTGCCCGAATTTGAGTTCAATTTTTGCTTTGCTTCAGGCGTGCTGAGGGTTTCCGAAATACCTACATTTGCTTGCTTGTGGGCTGATGCTTCAGGGATTTGAGTTACTTCCGGCGTTATGCTATGAGCCGGTGTTTTGCGAAAATTCTTTCGTAGTCCTGTTTCCTGACCAGGTGTAGTTCCTGCTAAAGCAAAGCCAGCAGTCATAAACATAATAAGCGCAAGTAAGGATATTGATTTCATCATATTAAGATTGGTTAAGAAGAAGTATTTTCTTCATTGCTCAAAATTATTACTTTTTCCTAAATTGAAGGGCGGATTTTGAATATTTCCGGAGTCCTAATCTTCATGAGCAATTGTATTTTGATTTTAAGTCCCTACGCGGGAGGAATTTTACCTAAATAATTTGTCTGTATCCGGATTATTCCGATATTTGCATTCCGTTTTGAAAAAATACTAAAACATCATGTCCAGAATTTGTCAGATTACAGGAAAAA
Organism: Bacteroidota bacterium; assembly: GCA_947459115.1. GTDB lineage: Bacteria > Bacteroidota > Bacteroidia > J057 > RFSG01 > CANHCC01. The sequence continues at coordinate 5,427 of CANHCC010000046.1, forward strand.
AAGCCATCACGGGCAATAATGTATCTCATGCGAACAATCGCACGAAGCGTAAGTTCTATCCAAATCTTCAAGTAAAAAAATTCTATATCCCTGAAGAAGACCGTTGGATTACCTTGAAATTATCTACCTCCGCAATTAAGACTATCAGCAAAAACGGAATTTACGCCGTTTTGAAAGATCTTAAAAAGACAAGAGGTTATTTTTATTGATATCCTATGCGTTCCGGTTTTTTTCCGGGGCTGCTAATCTTTGGGTGGTTCCTGGGATGTATGATTCCTGCGTGTTTCGCAGACGATTTACACTCATCTGCCCGGACAAAAATTAAATACCTGCTGCCGGTTCACTCGGCAGCAGTTTTTTTTTCAGGCAGCTCGGATGAGGTTTTTGAAAGTCAGGAAGGGACTACCTTTTTTCGTCTGACAGGTCTTCCACAGGGAAGGTCCATATTAATATTGTTTTCTGAGGAGGTGCTTTACAACGGGGAAAGGGTGAGTGAAATACTCTTTGTCCCCTCCAAAGGAGAGTGGCCATCTTATTGGTCCGGTTCAGAAATCTCCACTAAAGATGCCCAACTGCGAAGTGGAATTAAAACAGTTTCTTCTCTGGATGAAGTTCCCCCCTTGTTGGATGAACTCCTTAGAAATGACTGGGTATCTAAATTTCTTATTTTAAAGTTTCCTTATCCGGGGACTTTGACCCCATTCAATGCCGCATATGAAAGAGCAACAGGCGTTTTTAGGTCTTTTCTTAAAATTCCATTCGCCTACTCAAAAGAATTGAACAGCATATATCAGGAAGCCAGTCAGATTTCTTCACAAGAATTTGAGAAGATTGCCAGAAAAGCCAGTAACTATCAGATTTATTATCCAGAACTGAAGCAAGACAGTATTTTAAATGCCTTGGCAGAGGTAAGAAGCGCAACAGATCTGGCAAGGGTCAAAACTGCCATACAAAATATAAAGGCCGACATTATTTCTTTGTCAGGTATCCTGAATAAACTTGTCGATAAGAAAATGCCGGAGGAAATTAATCGTTACAAGTCAGCCGCTTTAGAGTGCGCAAAATCTCTGGATGATTGGATTCGAGCAGTGGAGCCGGAAATTTCTTCCCGGAAGCTTGAATCTGTTTGGACGATCCTTGCCTGTGCTACATCCGAATGCAGTCCGATGACAGCTAAGGTTAAGGCTGGCCCGGATGCGATGTCTCCTTTTACTTCCTCCTCTCCAATCAAGATTAAAGCAGGCGAATTGCTTCGTATGCAGGCAGGTATCAGATATTCAGGGTATCCCATCGAGATAATCCGAACCCTCCCGGTGAATGGTAAATATTCGCCCGAACAAAAGACCCTTCTCTCCATTGCCTTAAAAGCCCAGGAAGCTGGGTTAAAAAAGCTTAAACCCGGAGTAACGCTCTCTGAGGTTCAGGAAACCATGAAGGCTGCAATTCTTTCCGGCTGTAAAGAAGCCGGAATCCTAAAAAATGAAACAGATTTAAACAAAATTATTCCGGAAGCCCTCATCTCCCATGTCTCGTTGTCCGCATGCGAGCAAGGGAGTAATGAACCGCTTGAGTCCGGGGCTCTTGTTTATCTGAAACCTGTTATCTGTATATATCCCAACTCGCCCTGTTCCCAAAATTGGTGGGGGCAGTTTGCGGCCATTTCAGATCCCGTCATGCTAAGTTCTACCGGTGCTGAATTTCTTGAGATCACCATGCCAAGAACGCCTACCGAACTTGAATCCAGAGTGATAGAATCTTTGCCTTTGAATCCTTTGATACGATAGCATTACTTCGGGATAATTTGTAACTTTATCCCTTCTGTAAGGAATAGTCCGGTGTATCCTAATCGTTGGATTGGCAGAGATGAACGCTACTCAAATTTTATCATGGTAATAATACCTTCTCGGTTAAACATGAACCTGTCAGCCATTAACCGGCAAACGGGCATGCTGATATTGCTTTTATTGCATTCTTATTTGCTCAAGGCTCAGTCTTTTGAAACCTTGCATCCCAAACCGGTAATTCCCTGTCAGGGAATAGTTCAATATAATAATCCGATTAATCCGGATACCACTTTGCCCATACTAAGTAGCAGAGATACTGGTGTTGTTGTGCCCTGGTTAAATCTGAATAAGGGATGGAATGTTCTATCAGATACTTCCCTTTCAGGAGAATATTATCTTGCCTCCGCTGCCTGGTTTTCCAGTAATACGCAGGTGGACAACTGGATTATCTTCCCCCTAACAAATATTCCTTCCAAAGCCTGCATGAGTTTTCAGGCCTGGTCCTTTGATGATGAATACTTGGAGGACCTGGAAATATGGATTTCGGAATTCTCCCTGACTTCTGATAGCATACATTTAGGACAAAAATTGAATAGCCTTACAGTGCCACATGATAAAACCTGGATATCTTCCGATTTATCTGCCTGGGCAGGGTTAAACCGATGGATAGGCATTCGTCATACTTCCCTCAATAAATTTATTCTGGGAATTGATCAGCTTTTAATGACAGATGTAAGTCAATCCGGGCTTCAAATTCCCATAGCCGGTTGGAATCGTAAACCCACCCTTGGGGATAGCATGGATTTGAAACTATGGATTCGGAATGAAAGTGTAGATTCTGCTCAACAGGCAACCCTTGTTCTTGTTCGGGAAAAAAATGGCGTGATGGAAGATAGTCTTTCTTCAGACATTTCCTTCCCTTCTTTACAATTGAACGAATCCACGCTGTTCACGCTTGAAAATCAATGGATCCCCGCGGCCTTCGGTAATTACACCTTCAAAATATACCTAAAATCGGGTAGCCATGTTTCTGATACCATGATAGTTTCTGAAAGTGTTGAATATGCCCTGTCTCTTGAAGACAGGGATGTCCTGCACGATTTAAACCTTTGGCCCAATCCGGCTCAGTTCAGTTTTCAATTCACTTGTCAGGAAGATTGGCAAATTTACAATGCAAAAGGAGAGCGCGTGCTTCAGGGTAATGGCTCAGATCAGTCGATTCATTTAGATTGTCAAACCTGGGCAGCTGGAATTTATTTTTTGAAAACCATGGAAACGGGCTCCGGTATTCGATTTTTAATTGAACGGGATAGTAAATAAATTTATTTTTGGAGGGGTCACCTAAAATACCATTAGCTGAGCGCATGCGTCCTCGCATCCTTTCAGAAATTTCAGGCCAGGAGCATTTAACAGCAGAAGGTTCGCCGTTGCGAAGATTACTGGCATCGGGGAAATTACCCTCCATGATTTTTTGGGGGCCACCGGGCGTCGGCAAAACAACGCTGGCAGGGGTGATGGCGATAGAGTCTTCACGGCCTATGGTTGTACTCAGTGCGATAAGCTCAGGAGTTAAGGAAATTCGGGAGGTCCTGGCTCAGGCCGAAAAGACCCCGGGATTAATTTTATTTATTGATGAGATCCATCGCTTCAATAAAGCCCAGCAGGATTCTTTATTAAATGCTGTGGAAAAGGGCTGGGTTACTTTGATTGGTGCCACAACTGAAAATCCCTCTTTTGAAGTTAATTCTGCCTTGCTGTCCCGCTGCCAGGTGTTCACCTTAAACGCTTTAAAGAAAGACGATTTGTATCGCATGTTGTCCCGGGCTCTTGAGGAAGATTCATGGTTGAAGCATAAAAAAATCCACTTAGAAGATGAGGGTGCTTTGTTTTATTTATCCGGAGGTGACGGACGCAAGGCCTTGAATTTATTGGAACTTTCAGTGTTACAAGCGGGAGAAGGGATACAGGCTCTGACTGCGGACCTGGTCAGAAATGCAGCGTTAGAGAAAAGGCCTTTTTATGATAAAAAAGGGGAAACGCATTATGATGTGATTTCTGCCTTCATCAAAAGTATCAGAGGGTCAGAGCCCAATGCCGCTGTATATTGGCTGGCTCTAATGTTGGAAGCCGGAGAGGATATTAAATTTATTGCCAGGAGATTAATTATTCTCGCTTCTGAGGATATTGGGAATGCCAATCCCAATGCGCTTTTGTTGGCAACATCCGGTTTTCAGGCTGTTGAGCGCGTTGGTATGCCTGAGGCTCGTATTATTTTATCTCAGGTTACCACTTATCTTGCTTGTTCTCCGAAAAGTAACGCCGCCTACCTTGCCATTGATGAGGCTTTGGCATTGGTGAGATCCCGGCCTCAGGCTACGGTGCCAATGCACTTGAGAAATGCTCCAACGCGCCTGATGAAAGATCAAGGTTATGGGGAGGGCTACAAGTATAGTCATGATTTTGAAGGCCGGGCAGGGAACCAGTCTTATCTCCCCGAGGAATTCGCCAATCATGTTTTCTATCGTCCCAGGGAGGTAAGTCGTGAAAAGGAAATTAAACAATTTTTAAAAACTAAGTGGCCGGATAAATATCCGGATTGAAGAGATTATGCTGGAGGACACCCCCAAATTACAAGGTTTAAGAGAAAGGCTGATTCAAGCCCTAATTCGAAAAGGTATTCGGAATATGTCCGTTCTTAATGCCATGCGGCAAGTGCCACGCCATTTCTTTTTGCCGGAGATGTTTGCGGAGGAATCTTACGAAGATCACGCGATGCCAATTGGAGAAGGACAAACCATATCTCAGCCTTACACTGTGGCAAAGCAAACAGAATTACTCAATCCTTCGTCCGGCATGAAAGTCCTGGAGATCGGAACCGGCTCAGGTTACCAATGTTCTGTGCTCTGTGCCATGGGCCTAAAAGTATTCTCAGTCGAGCGAAATGTGGCGCTGCATCATCAGGCCAAAGCTGTATTGAGTCGCCTTGGATTTAAACCTCGATTGAAATGTGGAGATGGTACTCTTGGATGGGACACCTATGCGCCCTATGATCGAATCCTTGTTACTGCGGGGAGTCCGGAAATTCCGGAAGAACTGATCAAGCAACTTGCGCCCAATGGGATTTTAATCATCCCTGTGGGCGATCGCTCGACTCAGCACATGAAGCTTCTGAGTAAAGATGCCGAGGGTAATGTATCGGTCGAGTCCCGGGAAGCGTTTAGCTTTGTTCCCTTGATAGGAAAACAAGGGTGGAATAAGTGAGGTTGACACCCAACCTATTAACTTATTCGAATGATATGTTGGACCCCTGCATATTCCTCTGCCATATTTGACGCGATAATAACCAAGCGCTGTTGTGTATAGGTCCGAATGAGTTCCAATATCCTGTCCCGGTTGTGGGTGTCCATGTTGGCAGTTGGTTCGTCCAGTAACAAGACTTTAGAATCGGTTAGTAAGGTTAAGCCCGTTTTCAGCCGATGCATCATCCCGGAAGAAAATAGTTTTACCTTTTTATCAAGATGTAGTTTTAAATCTAACAGGGCCGGGATTTCTGATATTGAAATGCCGGGCAGGGGCGATTTAAACCAGAAATGCAGTCGAATTAAATCCTGAAGTTGTAGGTCTTGAGGAAATTCTAAATAAGGCCCGGCCCAGGCGAGATGTGTATGCCAGTTTTCGGGTTCCAGTTCATGAAGTGAATCTGACCAGGTTATGTGTCCTGCGTCTGGTCTCTTTTGACCGGCAATTACTCTTAGGAGCGTGGTTTTACCGGAACCGTTAGGACCGGTCAAAGCATAGGTATTGCCGGATTCAAACTGATAGGATAGGGGAGGGAATAATGATTTACGCCGGAAGCGAACCTCTACCTCTTCCAGAGCAATGCGTAACATATCCTTAGCCTATATACCCTTTCATAATCCCTCTACCTGAATTACGAATAAAGGTTAGTATATCGTCGCGTTCAGAACTTGCGGCGAAAGTGGCTTCAACTTTTTTTAAGGCCTGACTGTTGTTGTTGCCGGATAAAAAAATCACTCTATAAATTTCCTGGATTTCCCGGATAGAGGCTTCTGAAAACCCTCTTCTCCTTAAGCCAACAGAATTCACCCCCTCGTAACTCAGAGGCGATCTTCCTGCCTTGACAAAGGGAGGAATATCCTTCCGAATGATGGTTCCGGCGGCAGTCATTGTATGTTTACCGATTCTCACAAACTGATGTATGCCGGTAAGACCGCCAATGACGGCAAAATCGTCCACAATAACATGTCCGGCCATATTGACCGCATTGGATAAAATTACATTGTTTCCAACAATGCAGTCATGCGCAATATGCGAATAGGCAAGAATGGTACACCTGTCTCCAACTTTGGTAAAGTTGTTATAGGAAGTACCCCGATTGACCGTCACATATTCTCTTAACATGGTGTCATCCCCAATGAAGGTATGGGTCATCTCACCTTTAAACTTTAAATCCTGAGGGATGCTGGAAATGACGGCGCCCGGGAATATTTTACACCGTTTTCCGATTCTTGCACCATCGTGTATGGCGACATTGGAACCTATCCAGGTATCATCTCCAATTTCTACATCTCCGTGAATCACGGTAAATGGTTCAATGACCACATTGTTCCCGATTTTAGCATCCGGATGGATTTGAACGAAGGGAAAGTTTGTTTGATTCACGGGCTTATTTCTTAACAAAACTGGATACCAAATCCGCCTCGCAGACAAGAACTCCGTCAACATAGGCTTTCCCGCTGAGCATACAAATATTGCGCTTGATACTTCTTAATTCCAATTTGAAATGTAAGGTGTCTCCTGGAATGACAGGTTTCTTGAAACGGGCATTATCTATTGCAAGAAAATATACCCATACATCATTGGGATTTTCTAAGGCATTTAATAAAAGGATACCTCCAATCTGGGCCATAGCTTCTAATTGAAGCACCCCCGGCATGATAGGGTTGCCTTCGAAATGGCCAACGAAGAAGGGTTCATTAATCGTTACATTCTTGATGCCTTCAATGTGTTTTTCCGAAAAGCTTGTGATTTTATCCACTAGTAAAAACGGATAACGGTGGGGTAATATCTTTTGAATCGCATTGATGTCAAACACAACCCCCTGTTTGCCTGCGCCGTTTTTGTATTTGCTTTCTATTTTTTTCTGACGATGAAGGCTTTTGATTTTGCGGGCAAATTCAATATTGGCCTTATGACCTGGTCTTGCGGCGATGATTTGCCCTTTGACCGGAACGCCAGCCAGCGCTAAATCTCCCAAAACATCCAGGAGTTTGTGCCTGGCAGGTTCATTCGGGTATCTTAATTCTGTATTGTTTAGGATACCCTCTTTGGCTACCGTAATAAAGTCTCTGTTAAATATTTTCGCCAGCTTGGTGATTTCTGTTTCATCAATTTCTTTGTCAACTACCACGATGGCATTGTTCAGGTCTCCACCTTTTATCAGACCTTGTTCTACAAGCATCTCCAATTCATGCAAGAAGCAGAAGGTACGGCAGGAGGCAAAATCCGTTTGGAACTGTTCTATGTTTTCCAAAATAGCATGCTGACTGCCAAGCACCGGACTGTTGTAATCCACCATGACACTCACTCTGAAATTGTCATTAGGTAGGGCCGCAATATCTACCTGACGATCTTTTTCGAAGTAATGCATGGGCTCTTCAACCACAAAATACTCTCTATCCGCTTCCTGCTCCTGAAGGCCAGCCTCAAGTAGCACTCGGATATATTCTATGGAGGATCCATCCATCACCGGAGGTTCAGGGCCATCCAGACCAATCAACACATTATCAATTTGCAAGCCTACCAAGGCCGCCAGCGTGTGTTCGACAGTGGTCACTCTTGCACCGTTTTCCTGAAGTGTAGTGCCCCTGAGCACATCTACGACATTATCTACATCTGCACGAATCTGAGGTTTGCCGGGTAAATCTTCTCGGACAAAAACATACCCATGATTTTCAGGTGCCGGGTAGAAGGTTAATTGAACTGGCGCACCGGTATGCAATCCTACACCCGATAAAGACACAGATTTTTGAATGGTATGTTGTTTGGAATACATTTCCCTGATGTTAATTTTATTATAATTCAGTCTCCAAAATTGCTATTTTTTTCTCTAACTCCCTGACTTGATCAAAAAGTGAACCCAATCTTCGAATCAAGGCTTCGGTTTTAAGTTGATCCCGAATGGGTTGAGCCGGTGCGCCCCTTAAGGCAATTCCTTGTGTTTCTACGGATTTACTAACCCCGGATTGACCGCCAATTTGAGTTTTATCTGCGAGGGTGATATGCCCAACGATTCCAACTTGTCCGCCAACCATGCAATAGCGTCCGACCTTAGTACTTCCTGAAATACCCGTTTGAGAGGCTATTGCAGTATGTTCTCCCACCTCCACATTGTGCGCAATTTGAACCAGATTGTCAATTTTTGCACCTTTCCGAATACGAGTTTCCCCAAGAGTGGCCCGGTCAATACAGGTATTGGCTCCAATTTCTACATCATCCTCCACAACCACAATTCCGGTTTGGGGAATTTTACGCAGCGTACCATCTTTTTGTGGCGCAAACCCAAATCCGTCGCTTCCAATGATGACTCCCGGATGTAGTAAGCAGGAATTTCCGATTTGGCAGCCCTTAGTGATGACAACGCCGGGATGTAAAATGCTTCCGTTACCAATTTTGACGCCTTCTCCCAAAAAAACACCCGGATAAATCTGAACCCCTTCTTCAATCTCCACGCCTTCAGATAAATAGGCGAAAGCACCGATATAGCAATTCTCCGGAACCTTAACAGAAGGATGAATAAAACTTGGCGATTCTATGCCTGATTTTCTGTTTTGATGCGCAGATACCAGTTCAAGTAATTTTGTAAAAGAAGTATAGGGGTCATCCACCCGTATTAAGGTGGGACGCAGAGCCTTTTCAGGGACAAAGGTCCTGGAGACAATGACAGCAGTTGCCCCTGTTTCATATATATGAGGCGTATATTTGGGATTCGACAAAAAACATAAATCTCCCGACCCGGCGGCTTCAATTTTGCCCAGGTTTTTCAATTCAAGACTTCCGTCTCCTTCAATTTCTCCTCCCAGCAATCCGGCAACCTCAGCTACCGTGAATTTCATCAGCGTACATTTGGTTTTTGACAGGTTTCGTAATTAGTTCCAAAAATAAATAAAAATATTTATCTGACGGAAGAATAAGATATTCAAATACTTTTTCAAGTTTTTGGGGATGTGGACAAGTACCCTCCAATTTAGGATTGGGCGAAAATTGGGGTAAAAATAAAGGGTCCTAAAAAGTGGTGGCACAATCCTTTCCTGCTTTACCCGGTAAAGTGGATTTGATAAACAGTATTTGAGGTATTTCCACAAATCCGTCTTTCCCTTTATCCCGAATTGTTTTACTTTTGCATACATAAAAGACCAAACAGGAGGTTACCTTGACGGATACAGAAAACAAAGAATTCATTTTTACTGAAGGCGAACTTCAGGAAATCAAAATGCATGTAGCAAAATACCCTGAAGCAAGGTCGGCCGTAATGCCTGCTTTATGGATTGCGCAAAATAAATTTGGATGGCTTTCTGATCAGGCTATTCAATTGGTTGCAGATACATTAGGCCTTTCATTTGCGCATGTATATGGTGTAGCCAGTTTTTACACCATGTATTTCAAAAAGCCGATGGGTAAATACCTTTTGGAGGTATGTACCTGTTTCTCCTGCGGTGAATGTGGAGGAAAAGAAATCCTTCAATATGCTAAAAAAGCCATTCAGGCTGATGAACAAGGCGTGAGCCCTGATAAACTTTTTTGGGTCAGAGAAGCAGAATGTCTTGGGGCATGCGATACTGCTCCTGTGATGCAATTTAATAATGGACATTATGTTCATGCCCTCACGGAGGAAAAAATTGATAGATTGATTGAAGAGGTTAAGTCCGGAAAACTCCCCCAGTATGAGAGAATTCCCCTCAACAATCAATCTCTCATTGGATGATTCGTCAGTTAGAACATAAAAAGCCTGCTGTCCTTTTGCTCTCGGATGGGACGCGTTGGGATGGATATCTGGCCGGCGCAGAGGGAACCGTTATGGGCGAAATATGTTTCAATACCGGCATGACCGGTTATCAAGAAATTTTTACCGATCCATCCTATACAGGCCAGGTTGTCATTATGACGAATCCTCATATTGGCAATTATGGTGTTACCCCTGATGAAGCCGAAAGTCAGCAACTCAGAATTTCTGGTTTGATTTGCAAAAGTTTTTCACGGGATTTTTCCAGAACTCAGGCAGAGCAATCCCTTCAGGATTATTTTAAATCCCAAAACATCCCGGCCATAGAGGGGATAGACACCAGAGAGCTTGTCAGGCACATCCGGGATAAAGGGGTTATGAATTGTATCATCTCCTCTGAAATTCTGGATTCAGATATGCTGAAGCAGAGATTATCAGCATGTCCGGACATGAATGGATTGGAGTTGTCCTCTGTCGTATCGGCAACTGAGCCTTTTGAATGGGGACAAGCAAATGCATCCTATCGCGTTGCCGCTTATGATTTCGGAATAAAGTATAATATTCTTCGAAATCTCGCTGACAGGGATTGTTTTATTAAAGTATTTCCGGCAAAGACCCCTGCATCTGAATTAATTGCCTGGAATCCTGATGGCTTTTTCTTATCCAATGGCCCCGGAGACCCGGCTGCAATGCCTTATGCGGTGGAAAATGTTAAACTGTTATTAGAGCAAAACCGACCAATTTTTGGAATTTGCCTTGGACATCAAATACTTGCACAAACCCAAGGGGTGTCCACCTACAAAATGTTTAACGGGCATAGAGGGATTAACCATCCGGTGAAAAATCTGTTAACCGGCAGAAGTGAAATTACCTCTCAAAATCACGGGTTTGCTGTCATTCGAGAGGAGGTAGAAAAACATTCAGGGCTTGAAATTACCCATGTGCATTTGAATGATCATACCGTGGCCGGCATTCGTTTGAAACATAAGCCGGCATTTTCGGTTCAATACCATCCTGAGGCTGGTCCCGGACCACATGACAGCCGGTATCTATTTGATGAGTTTGTGGCATTAATGAAAGCTCACCGACAATAATTAATTTTTCTCCCATTCTGCTTCATACAAGCGGTAATGGGATTCTTGCATGCCAAGCCTTTCATAGACCTTTCTGGCATTCAAATTTTCAGACTCAACATAAAGTCTTACCAATTGGATATCGGATCCTTTACCGAGCTTTTCAACCTCTTGATATAAAGCTTTATAAATTCCTTTTCCTCTGTATGCCTCCCGGACATAAACACTCTGTATCCACCATACATAGCGATTTCTCCAATCGCTCCATTCAAAAGTTATCATTAAGCTTCCGGCAACGCCGGATTCTGTCTCAGCTATCAGGTAAAAACCTTTTTGTGAATCTTGCAACACAGCGCTTACCCCTTTGTGCACCGTTATATCATCCAGCTGAAGGCATTCCGTCTCCATAGCCATTGCACAATTATGATAGACAAGATCGGAAAGATCCTGAATATTTCCTTTTCTAATATTGATGTTCATAAGTCGGCACAAATTTATGGGTTGATATTTTATGCTCGGTAAGTAACTTACCCTTTTCTGCCCGGTAAGTAACTTACCCCCTTATGCCCGGTAAGTAACTTACCCCTTATGTCCGGTAAGTAACTTACCCCTTATGTCCGGTAAGTAACTTACCCCTTATGTCCGGTAAGTAACTTACCCCTTATGTCCGGTAAGTA
>CANHCC010000047.1 GCA_947459115.1 Bacteroidota bacterium
GCGGGGGCTTGCACCAAGCAGGGGCTTGCACCAAGCGGGGGCTTGCACCAAGCGGGGGCTTGCACCAAGCGAATCCTTGAATAACATACAATAAAAAAGGAGGGAATCCCCTCCTTTTTTATTGCTCGAATACGGTCAATTTATTTTCCCATTAACCCAAGGCTTCTTTTCACAAACTCAGCCATTCTTGGACCGCTTAATTTTCCGGCAGAAAGCAAAGCAAGGTCCGTTATCTGTGCCGTTAATTCCTTTTTCTTAATGGCATCGGTTTCCCGGGCGAGACCTGCCACCAAAGGATGAGCTGTGTTTAACACGGCATTCCAGGTTTCAGGGAAATTACCCATCATACTCATCTGGCCCAATGCAGACATCTCCCGCATACGGCGCATAAATTCAGGCTGGGTCAATAATAATGGCGGCTCCTGTTCTCCCAAGGCTTTCACTTCCACTGTGTAGGTGCCTATTGTTTTCAGATATTCTTCCAACTCCTTTTTCAAATCGCCTGATTCTGTTTCTGATAGCAGAGCTGTTCGCTCTTCTCCTTTATCAATCAAGCTGTCGAGGCTTCCGGAATCAATGGAAACTAAGGACACATTCTCCATCGTTCGTTCCAACAGACCTGTAAAATGCGCATCAATCATGGTACCCATTTTTAAAACGGAGTATCCTTTGTCCAACGCCCCCTTAAGATAGGTATGCTGGAGTTCCGGATTATTAGAATACAACAAAATTAATTTTCCGTCTTTGTCGGTCTGCTTTTCTGCAACCAGAGTTTTATATTCCTCAAAAGTGTGATAAGACCCTTCTGTGGTTTGCAGCAAACAGAACTCTTTGGCCTTTTCTAAAAACTTCTCATCGCTGAGCATGCCATATTTGACAAACATTTGGATATCCTCCCACTTGGCCGTGAAGTCTTCGCGGTTTTCGCGGAAAATTTCCGTGAGCTTATCCGCAACTTTTTTAGAAATATGCGCATTGATTTTCTTGACATTCTGATCTGCCTGAAGAAAACTTCTGGAAACATTTAAAGGGATATCCGGTGAATCCAATACCCCTTCCAATAACATCAGAAAATCCGGAACCACTTCCTTAACGGCATCTGTGATAAAGACCTGACGAGAATACAGTTGAATTCTACTCTTACCCGGCTCGATTTCAGGTCTGTATTTGGGGAAATATAAAATACCTGTCAGCGTAAATGGAAAATCTACATTGAGATGTATCCAAAACAAAGGTTTGGGCTGATAAGGAAATAATTCCTCATAAAATTTCTCATATTCCTCATTAGAAATATCTGCCGGCTTCCGAGTCCATAAAGGCTTGGTGTTGTTGATGATTTTCTCCTCAAACTCAATCTCTACGGGCATGAATCGGCAATATTTCTCCAGGATGCTTTGAATCCTGTGAGATTGTAAAAACTCTTCTGAATCGGAATTTAGATGCAGAATAATTTCTGTCCCCCGATCGGTTTTATCGGCAGCTTCCAGGGTAAATTCTGTAGAGCCATCGCATTTCCAACGAACGGCCTGAGCACCTTCCTGCCAGGATAGACTTACAATTTCTACCTCAGAGGCAACCATAAAGGCCGAATAAAAACCCAGCCCGAAATTCCCGATCAACTGACCACTCTCCGGCTTTTCTTTGTATTTATTCAAGAATTCCGTGGCGCCGGAAAAAGCAATTTGATTAATGTACTTTTTGACTTCCTCCCCGGTCATTCCAATACCTCTGTCCACAATGTGCAGGGTCTTCTTGTCGGAATCAATTTTAACAGAGATTTTCAACGCCCCACTCTCGCCTGTAAACTCTCCCCTTGAGGATAAATATTTGAGTTTCTGACTAGCATCCACTGCATTGGAGACCAGTTCTCTCAGGAAGATTTCGTGGTCTGAATACAGAAATTTCTTAATGATGGGAAAAATGTTCTCGGTATGGATGGAAATACTTCCGGTTTCAACTTGCATAAACTGATTAATTTTTTGCTTCAATTACAATTCCTGTACCATTGACAAACTGTCAGGTTTTTCTCCCTCCGGGCTAACCGAGATAGACGAGCTCCACCCGATGACCCACTACTTTGAGTTGATAATGCCCCCCGATGAGGAGAGGATAATTGTTTTTCTGGTGACCGGCAGGAAAATGCCAAGCCACAGGAAAATCATACGGTCTTATGGCATCTGCAATAATTTCATACGCATTCCGACCAAAGGGGATAGGGTTATCTTTCATATCCGAAAAATGTCCGATAACCATACCGGCAAGTCCATCAAACCACCCTGCCGATTTCAAATGAATCATCATTCGATCCAGGTGATATAAATACTCATCAAGATCCTCTAAAAACAGGATTTTCCCTTTGGGGTTGGGTTGCCATGGGGTACCGCTTAGCTGGTTGAGGATACTTAAATTTCCGCCAATTACCCCCCCCTCAGCGACCCCATCCCGTTTAATTGGCGGCAAAGGAATATGCCGATATTCGACCGGCAAAATATCCCCTTTTAATACCTGAATAAGGCGTTTTTTACTTTCGCCATCCGTGCGATTTTGATCAAAACTAAAAGCCATGGGTCCATGAATGGAGCTCATTTCCTGTTGCAGTATCGCCGCATGCAGACAGGTAATATCACTGAAGCCGACAACCCACTTGGGGAATGTTTTCAGCCCCTCAAAATTCAGACCTGACAAAATACGCATGGTGCCATATCCTCCCCGGGCACAAAGAATTGCTTCTACTTCCGGATGATCCAATAAGGCTTGTAAACTTTCTTGTCGTTGTTCATCTGTACCCCCATATTGATGATCACTGGCATAAAGGTGTATTCCGGGCAGTACTCTAAACCCTTTTGCTTGCAGGGCTTTAATGGCAGGCGCCAATTCTTCGGGACTGACTTTTCTGGCCGTGGCTGTAATGCCAATAAGACTGCCTTTTTTTAAGAAAGGAGGAATCCTATATTTCATTCCCGCAAATTACGCATATCCCTCCCATGCATAGATAATATTAAACATTATTATAATAGAATGATTAATTTTGTTCTTCACATAGATATGAAAAAAGCATTGATAACCGGTATAACCGGACAGGACGGCTCCTACCTCGCCGAGCTACTTTTAGAAAAAGGCTATGAAGTGCATGGCATTATTCGTCGTTCCTCATCCTTTAACACCAAACGAATTGACCACTTATACAGGGATCGGCATGAGACCGGCGTCAAATTGTTTCTCCATTACGGAGATATGACGGACTCGACCAATCTGATTCGCTTGGTGCAAGCCGTACAGCCGGATGAAATTTACAATCTGGCGGCTCAGTCTCATGTAGCAGTTTCGTTTGAAACACCCGAATATACCGGAAACGCAGATGCCTTGGGTGCCCTGAGGATTCTGGATGCCATTCGCCTGCTTGGCATGGAAAAGACCACCAAGTTTTACCAGGCTTCTACCTCCGAACTATATGGCCTGGTGCAGGAAGTTCCTCAATCTGAAACCACCCCGTTTTATCCCCGTTCCCCCTACGCCGCTGCAAAATTGTATGCCTATTGGATCACGGTAAATTACCGGGAAGCATATGGAATCTTCGCTACCAATGGAATCCTGTTTAATCACGAATCTCCAAGAAGAGGATCCACATTCGTAACCAAAAAGATTACCGAAGCAGTTGCCAGAATTTCCCTCGGCTTACAAGATTGCCTTTACTTAGGTAACCTGGACGCTCAACGCGACTGGGGCTATGCAAAAGAATATGTTGAAGGGATGTGGAGAATCATGCAACATGATACAGCTGAAGACTGGGTGCTTGCAACAGGTAAAACTTACACGGTAAGATATTTTGTCGAGCAAGCCTTCCAGTGTATTGGAAAAAACATCGTGTGGTCCGGCGCTGCTGAGAATGAAATTGGAACAGATGCTGCAACCGGCAAAGTCGTTGTTCGGATTGATGCCAAATACTATCGTCCAACGGAAGTAGATTTACTCATCGGCAATCCTGCCAAAGCAAAAACCAAACTTGGATGGGAGGCACAAACTTCAGTGACCGATCTCTGCAAAATGATGGTAGAAGCAGATCTGGCATATTTCGAGCGCAAACAAAATTCACCTGCTAAGCCTGAAATTCCGGCATAATCCCCTAATTGTCATGATGGACCTCAATTCACGCATTTATATTGCCGGCCACAGAGGAATGGTAGGTTCCGCCATTGTTCGGAAGCTTCAGAATTCCGGCTACACCAACCTGATTGTACGCACCTCATCCGAACTTGACCTTCGAAATCAGCTTGCCGTTGAAAAATTTTTCTCTGAAGAAAAACCCGAGTTCGTATTTGTAGCTTCGGCGAAGGTGGGAGGAATTCATGCCAATAATACTTATCGCGCCGAATTTTTATATGACAATCTGATGATTCAGAATAATGTGATTCATCAGTCGAAAGTACAGGGTGTAAAAAAATTGCTCTTCCTGGGATCTTCCTGCATTTACCCCAAACTAGCCCCTCAGCCTCTAAAGGAAGAATATCTACTGACAGGTCTATTAGAACCGACCAATGAGCCCTATGCCATTGCAAAAATCGCGGGCATCAAAATGTGCGAGGCTTACAGAGACCAGTATGGATGCAATTTCATTTCTGCCATGCCGACCAATATGTATGGCCCCAATGACAATTATGACCTGAATAACTCCCATGTGTTACCTGCCTTAATACGTAAATTTCACGAAGCCAAAACCGAAGGCAAAACAGAGGTGGTTGTTTGGGGAGATGGGAGTCCGCTTCGGGAATTTATGCATGTAGATGATTTGGCAGATGCCTTATTACACTTGATGCTGAACTACGACGAGAAGTTATTTATCAACGCCGGTACAGGGGAGGAAATTAGCATAAAAGACCTGGCCCTTCTGGTCAAAAAAGTAACAGGTTTCGAAGGCGCACTCGTGTTCGACAGTTCCAAACCCAATGGGACGCCACGAAAACTAATGGATGTGAGTCGATTGAGAGCTTCCGGTTTCACCCATAAAATTGGCTTGGAAGCGGGGATTAGCAGCGTTTATGCGGCTTTCAAAGCCCAAATGGAAAGAGGGGAAACCCTGACCATGCGTTAAGGCGTATTCTCCCAATCCTCCTAAATATTCATTCTTTCACTTAGATTTTACAGCCTAAAAACGCTGTTCTCGAATTCTATTCTCCGAATTTTATGTTTTTTGGGGGATTATGATTTCCTGAATTTTATTATTCAGGCTAAAGTCCCGGCTTTTTCCTGGCTTCCGCACAGGGACACTATAATCAGAATTCAAATTGGCTTGCACCAAGCCGGGGTTGACACCAAGCAAGGGCTAGGACACCCTGAAAACGCAAAAAATAAATGTTAGAGTCTGATTATCTGTTAAATATTGATTGATTCAAAAACTTATGCGTAAGTCAGGTGAAAATGGAAATATCATTTGTTGCCGATTCGTTGGGAAGAATTTGGACAACATGTGGGATATCTTGAATTTCACGGACTTTATTGGCTTGGTGCAAGCCAGCCCATAATCAAAAGAAAACGCCTGATACTTTTCAGAATCAGGCGTTTTCTTCAAAAACTCTATCAAACTTTATTTACTATAATCGTAAAAACCTTTACCACTTTTCTTGCCTAAATGGCCTGCAGTTACCATGTTGACCAACAAAGGACATGGGGCATATTTAGGATTACCAAATCCATCATGCAACACCCTTAGAATAGCCAAACAAACATCTAGTCCGATAAAATCTGCAAGCTGTAAGGGTCCCATTGGGTGAGCCATACCCAAACGCATAACGCTGTCAATGGCATCTCTGTCTGCAACCCCTTCGTGAAGCGTACAAATGGCTTCATTAATCATAGGCATCAAAATACGATTGGCCACAAAACCCGGATAATCGTTCGAGTATTCAGGTGTTTTACCTAAATCCCGACTTAGGGCCATAATGTCGTTTAATACCTCATCTGTTGTATCATAGCCCTTAATAATCTCTACCAGTTTCATGACCGGTACAGGATTCATAAAGTGCATGCCAATAACTTTGTCAGCTCTTTTGGTTACACTCCCGATAAGCGTAATGGAAATGGAGGATGTATTCGTAGCAAGAATCGTTTCCGGGGCGCATACTGCATCCAACTCCCGGAAGATTTTGAGTTTTAATTCAACCTGTTCCGTGGCCGCCTCTACGACCAATGCCCGTTCCTTGACCCCCTCCGCTATAGTCGTAAAAGTTTTGATGGAAGAGAGTATGCGGGTTTTATCCGCCTCGGTCAATACTTCTTTTTTAATCTGACGGTCAATATTTCCGCCAATGGTTTGCAAGGCCTTGTCCAAAGCTGACTGAGAAACATCAATCAAATGAACGGAATAACCGGATTGTGCAAAAACATGGGCAATACCATTTCCCATGGTGCCGGCACCAATAACTGCTACATTTTTATACTTGTCAATCATAACGAACTATATTAAAGTGAAACACATGATTCCTTATTTTTTCATCAAGGGATGGAACAGGCCCTTTTCTAAATACTGTCCTTTAGGCGCCTCAATATCCTTTGTTTTATATTTATCCAAACGCCTATCTATGACACGCACATTCTTGAAATATCCAAAATTTCCGCCACGATTTCGGCGAAAATATAAGCCATCATAGGAGCCATCAGGTCCATAGGCCAGCATTTCATGCTTCTTAATTCTATTGGGTGGAGATAGATGATCAAAGACTATCATTTCGACCGACTTTCTGGGCCATTTCCGATCTACCAATTCGGCATTTAATTTAAAAAAGGCATTATCGGAATATTCATAGATTACCCGATACTTTGGAATGGCATTGAAATAAAATAAAGGCGCGCCCAGATGAATTTTTTCAACATCTTGTTCATCAAAAGTTAAGGGTTCAATCATTTTGAAGGTCGAATACTTACTTCCCCCATTCCAACCCAATAAAACATAATAGGTATTTTGAGCCTTTTCAACCTTACCCGTGTAAAAATCCCTGCGATATCCTTTAGACTTGAACATTAATACCTTGTAGAAGAGCGCTCCCAGCCAGGTATTTTGATTCAGTGCAAGATTTTCGGCATCCGCAGTAATCGCCTGCGTATGATTTAAAGCTTGAACGATTAAAGAATCTTTCCCGCCTATAGTTTTCACTTTTCGTTGCAACAAGGCATAGTAAAAATGGTCCTGATCTTCATCTACGATATACCATGAAAATATCCGAAAAGAATAATCAGGTGCGTAGATTTTGGAGATGGTAACAAGAGAATCAAATGGAAAGTCAAAACTACCCTGCATGGTCAGCAAACCCTTTAGTGCTGCACCAAACTTTTTATTCAATTCAAACTTATATCGGGAGGAATCATGATTCAAAATCTCTTTGGCCATACCCTTGAGAGATTCTGATTCCATTTTAAAAAACTCGAAGTTTTCCCCTACCGGTTCTTTGGAGGTTTGTGCAAATAAAGTAGTATGGAAAAAGCCATAAAAAAAGCAGACAAGAACATACAGAACCCGTGTCAGCGAAACAACCGACGGAACAGGTCTAAGTTCCTCCTCTGCTTTTCTTTTTTGAATGGACAGGATCAATCGAACAGTTAGTTTTTAATAGCCTCCAAAACCACAGCACTTGCCCCACCGCCTCCATTACAAATACCTGCTGCACCATATTTACCTTTGGTTTGATGCAAAACATTCAGAAGGGTAACCAATACACGAGCGCCGGAACAACCAAGTGGGTGACCTAAAGATACAGCACCTCCAAATTGATTGACTTTAGCAGGATCCAATTTTAATAGTTTGTTATTGGCAAGGGATACAACGGAAAAGGCTTCATTTATTTCAAAGGCATCCATATTTCCTAAATCCAATTTTGCTTTATGCAGGGCTTTGGGAATCGCATCAGCAGGGGCAATCGAGAACCATTCCGGTTCGCGGGCGGCATCTGCCCAAGCCGTTAATTTCCCAATGGGCTTTAACCCATATTTCTCTACTGCTTCCTTACTTGCAAGGACCAATGCAGCCGCACCGTCATTAATGGTAGAAGCGTTGGCAGCAGTAATCGTTCCGTCTTTTTTGAAAACCGTTCCAAGGGTAGGAATTTTATCAAATTTTACTTTGAAGGGTTCTTCATCTTCCTGAATCACGATAGGGTCCCCTTTTCTCTGAGGGATGGTAACCGCAACTATTTCCGGCTTGAATTTACCTTCCTGAATGGAAGTTTGAGAACGACGATAAGACTCGATGGCAAAATTATCCTGCTCTTCTCTTGTGATGCCGTATTTATCTGCACACATTTCGCCGCAGTTACCCATGTGAACATTGTTATATACATCCCAAAGGCCATCATGAATCATACCATCTACCAATTGACCATGGCCGAGTTTAATGCCATTACGCATGGAAATATAATGTGGCACATTACTCATGCTTTCCATACCACCTGCAACGACAAGATGAGCATCTTCATTTTGAATGGCCTGAGCTGCTAGCATGACCGCTTTCATACCGGAGGCACACACTTTGTTCACTGTTGTACAAGGCGTCGTATTGGCAATACCGGCTTTTAGCGCTGCCTGACGGGCAGGGGCTTGTCCTAAGGCCGCACTCATTACATTGCCCATAAAGACTTCATCCACATGATTCAATGGTGCATTGGCTTTTTCCATAGCACCTTTAATGGCTGCGGCGCCCAATTCGGTCGCACTTACGCCTGCAAGTACGCCACCAAAGGATCCTATTGGGGTACGAACGGCTGAAATGATGTAAACTTCTTTTTTCATGATTGCTTAGCGCTTTTTGAAACGGAATGTAAAACTACTCCGAAACCAACGGAATTCAAAGCGTTTCTAATTCTCAAATCCTTTCTGAACCTGTATTTTAACCCTATTTCAATCGAGAAAACAGCTTCAATCGGGGATTCTGAAATTCCATGCCTCCAAAAAAAGTAATTTGGCAACGCATTTAAATCGAACTAACTATGAAATTATTTGCGAATGGACTGCTGTTCAGTTTTTTAGTATTGATTTCGCTTGCCGGTTTTGGACAAATTTCTCAGGTTATCAGAGGAGAGATTCTGGATAACGAAACGCAATCTCCTATGGCTGGCGTCACGCTAAAACTCTTTTCCGAGGATCGTCTGGTTGGCGGTGTTATTTCTGATGAAAAAGGAAACTTCAGATTTCCTCAGGTCCAGGTCGGGCGTTACACGGTGCAGGCAGGTTTTCCCGGATACAAGCCATTTAAGCAATCCAATATCCTCCTCAATTCAGGAAAGGAGGTTATCCTCCTCATCCAAATGGAAGAATCCGTGCTGGAATTGGAGTCCATCGAAATTACCGACCAGGAGAATGCCGGAGGCAATAATGACATGGCCTTAAATAGTACCCGTTCCTTTCAAATGGAGGAGACAGAACGATTTGCAGGGAGTCGAAGCGATGCCGCACGCATGGCCTCTAATTTTGCTGGCGTGAATGGAGCAGATGATGCCAGAAATGACATCTCCGTCAGAGGGAATTCCCCATTGGGCTTACTTTGGAGAATTGAAGGCGTAGATGTCATCAATCCAAATCATTTTGCAGTACCCGGCACCACCGGTGGTGCTATCAGTATCTTAAACAACAAACTATTTGGAACCTCAGACTTTTTTACCGGCGCCTTTCCTGCCGGATACGGAAATGCCACTGCAGCCGTTTTTGATATTAGACTCCGAAATGGGAATTCCGAGAAACATGAATATTCGGCCCAACTTGGGGTACTAGGAACAGAATTAGCGGGGGAAGGCCCTTTGTCCAAAAATGGCAAAGCCTCTTATCTTTTCGCCTATCGGTATTCTACCTTAAAAATATTTGAATCCATCAAACTTCCCATTGGAACTTCCGCGATTCCGAATTATCAGGATTTGTCCTTCAAAATCAATCTGGATGGGGGAAAAGTCGGTATCTTTTCCCTTTGGGGTATATCAGGAAGCAGTGCCATCCGTGTTATCATGAGTGAAAAACCTTTCTCAGAAGAAGATTTGTATTCAGAAAGTGACTGGAACCAAAGATTTAAAACCAGAATGTTTGTAGGCGGCATTACCCACCAAATTGGGATATCCTCCAAATCGTATTTGAAAACTACTTTTGCGCATTATGGTGGGCAGGCTATTGGAGATCATGAGCGTTTCGTCAGAGATTCCACTTTGGCCGTATCCCGAATATTTCCCAAAGTTTATTTTGACTATAGAACCTCTAAATCCACATTACATTCTGCCTACAATTATAAACTCTCTGCCCGTCATACCTTAAAGACAGGTATTATTATGGAGCGATTTCAGTTAAATTATTTAGACAGTAATTTTATCGAACCCTCGTCCACCTGGGAGTACAGAAATGACTACCGCGGGCAAGCGTTTATGTTTCAGGCCTATGCTCAGTGGAAATATAAACCCTCTGATCGTTGGGTCTTTCAGGCGGGGATGCATGGGCAACACTTCACCATGAGTCATTCTTCCTCGATAGAGCCTCGAGGGGGTATAAAATGGTTTGTTGGAAACAAAAGCAGCCTCAGCCTGAGCTCCGGTTTACATAGTCAAATGTTGCCCCTTTATATTTATGTCAATCAAAAACCTATGCCCGGTTCAACAGGTGGACAGGACGCAGCTTTTTATCTTCCAAATGCTCAAACAGGATTTTCCCGCAGCCTTCACACGGTGCTAGGATATGATTATTACTGGGGGAAGAACCTATTTATTCGAATCGAATCTTATTATCAACGACAATATCAAATTCCGGTAGATCGCTTTCCTTCTGCATTCTCCCTATTGAATCAAGGCACCTCCTTCACCCGTTATTTTCCGGACAGGCTTATCAACTCAGGCACAGGCAACAATTATGGGATAGAATTAACCCTGAACCGTTCCTTTTCACAAGGTTGGTACGGGCTATCAACTTTATCTTTGTATGAGTCAAATTATAAAGGAAGTGACCAGGTTTCCAGGCCCACAGATTTAAATGGGCGATTTATCTGGAATGCTTTATGGGGCAAAGAATGGAAACCCGGAAAGAAACAAAACAAGACCATATCCATGGCAATTAAGTCCACCTGGGGTGGAGGACGAAGATATACACCGGCCGACAGGATAGCCTCCGATGCACTGAGAGAACTGGTTGAAATAGATTCCCTCACGAATAGCCTTCAGTTTAGAAATTATTATCGTCTTGACTTCAGACTGGGATATCGGGTCAATCGGCCCAAGGTTACTCATGAAGTAATGGTTGACCTTCTGAATATTCTGAATCGAAAAAACATTCTTGGCTTGTCATATGTTCCGGACCCTTCAAATCCGGGGCTAAACCCAATACGGGAGGAATATCAATTGGGGCGCCTGCCATTGGTTTGGTATCGCCTGGATTTTTAACAAAAACAGAGTCCATGTACTTGATTTAAACCTGTGTTAGACTATAATCTTAAACACCCTGTCGAGATTCTCAACATTTTTAGTTTCTGCTTCCCTTTAGGTTTTGTCTAAATTTGCAGTGGAAATGAAATCTTTACGGCAGCTAACGCTCTATCTTATGGCCCTGAGTGAAAGACGAAAGTCTCTTATTCGGGTGGGGTTAGTCATGACTTTTATTATCATTACCACCTTAACGCTGCCCCAGCCTGCCATCATGGAGTATAACTATGAGGTGGGCAAACCCTGGACCTCAGAGAATTTAATAGCTCCATTTGACTTTGCGCTGGAGAAGCCGGAAGACGCCATTCGAGAAGAAACCCAGACGAGAGAAGAATCTGTGCCCGAAGTATATTTGCTAAAATCGACTATTGAAGCAGACGCTCTGAGAAATGCCAGGAATCATCTTCAGCTCTTAACGCTTGCATTATCTGAATATCGTCAGGCCAAACAAAACGGAGAGAATGCCAAAATTGAAAAATCGGAAGAGAAACTAGATCAGTTAGACCCAGGCGTCAATGCATCCGATCTTCGAAGAGAAGATTTAGAAAAAAATCTGATTGCTCAAATCGAACCCCTTGGAGTAGAAATATTGTCTGAAGTGTATCGAAGAGGCGTAATTTCCAGATTAAAATCTGAAATCCAATCCAATACAATCTCCCTAAGAATCTCCCCTTCCAGGGAGGAACTGGTATCCAGAGAAGAAGTCCTGGATATGGAAGAAGCCAGCAAATTTGTAAAGGACAAATGCGATCGTATCCCTTTTGGAGAGCAGATGTATAAAATCTTGATTCGGGAAGTCAAAGTCAATTATTTCTTTGATGAGAACCTATTTCAACAGGACAGGGAAATTGCCAAAAACAGCATATTAAAAAACTTTGGAAAAGTTCATAAAGGGGACTTGATTGTTTCCAGAGGACAAGTTGTTACTGAGGAAATTCGAGTCATCATAACCTCCCTGGTAAAAGCTAAACAGGGGACCATGGTTACCTTCAATACCGGCGCAGTCTTATTGGGAAAATTTATCTCCCTGGTAATTTTGAGTATTCTGCTGATCATTTTTCTAAGAACCCATCGTTCAAGAGTTTTTTATCGAAACAGAAAGTTAGCGCTCATTCTTTTGGTCATGTATTTAATGGCGCTTCTGGCTGTGCTGGCTGCGGGTATCAATTATCGGGTGGCCTATGCCATCAATTATTTATACTTAACACCGGTGTGCATGGCTCCAATTCTTGTAACCGTTTTTTTTGACGGCAGATTGGGCATGTATATTAATGTCATGGTGAGCCTGATACTTGGAATGATTGCACCAAATAGTTATGAGTTTGTATTTATTCAAATCAGTGCAGGGACCGTTGCAGTTTATTCTTTACAAAAATTAAGAAGCAGGTCAACCATTCTCAGTACCGCCAGTTGGATTTTCCTCACTTATGCCTTTGCCTTTCTGGGATATAACCTACTGATTAAGGGAAATTTTGAATCCATTGATTATGCCAATTTGATTCTTTTGCTCATCAATTCTTTATTGACCATTATTACTTATCCCTTGATTTATGTTTTCGAGAAAATATTTGGGTTGACCTCAGATTTAACCTTCCTGGAGTTGTTGGACACCAACCATCCTTTATTAAAAGAACTTTCGTCCAAAGCACCGGGCACCTTCCAGCACAGCCTTCAGGTGGCGAATTTGGCGGAGTCGGTGGTAGATCAAATTGGGGGCAATGGTCTTAAAACCAGAGTAGGAGCACTTTTTCATGACATCGGGAAGATGAGTAATCCCATGTATTTCATTGAAAATCAAACACCGGGAAGTAACCCTCACAATCAACTCTCTCCGGAAAAAAGTGCTGAAATCATCATTCAACATGTTGCAGAGGGGATTCGACTCGCCAGAGAACACAATCTACCCTCTGAGATATTAGATTTCATCAAAACCCATCATGGCACCTCTCGGGTAGAATATTTTTATCGAAATCATTTAAGGCAAACCCGGGAAATCAAAGACTCCGAGGATTATAATTTTCGTTATAAAGGTCCTGTTCCGACAACCCGTGAAACAGCTGTGCTGATGGTGGCAGACTCTGTTGAAGCGGCCTCCAGAGCCTTGCCTAACCCCACGCCAAACGAATTAACCAGACTGGTGCAACAGATTATCCAGCATAAAATTTCGGAAAATCAGTTTGAAAATGCCGGCATTTCTTTCAATGATGTCCGGCGCATGAAGGAAATTTTGACACAAAAGCTCATCTCTGTCTATCATCAAAGGGTGGAGTACCCAAAGGAAGCAAGCGTATAAGGCTGGTAGCATTCCAATTAAGCCCTTGATTCACCTATTTTTATTCAGCGCACCCTCACAAGACAAATGAACCTCAACCCCCCAGAGCGAAGTCGGGTCAAATGGCGCATTTAGTATTTATAAGCATTGTCGATACGCTTTGGGTGTGCCCCCTGATTTTTTTCCATTCCCCCGGACAATTTGTCCGTTGAGGGTGCGTTTTTAGCCTGGCACATATTTTGCCAACGCATTTTTGTATTTTTACATTTCTAAAATTAATTATCATGAAAAAGTTCACTCTTTTGTTCAGTTTTATTCTCCTCGCCTCAGTAGGCATTGTCCTCGCTCAGGATACTCCACAGAACGACAAACTTCTGTTTGAAAAAACCACGCATGACTTCGGCTCACTCAAAGAGGGAGATGCCGCTGTTTACACTTTCAAATTCACCAATAAATCCAACAAAGAAATTTCTCTCATCAATGTGAAAGCCTCTTGTGGCTGTACGACCCCCTCCTACACCAAAGACCCTGTGAAGCCAGGTGCAACGGGCGAAATTCAAGTATCTTACGCGACTCAAGGCAGACCAGGTCCAATTAACAAATCTGTTACCGTTACCTATGACACCACCGAACAGCCGGTATATCTTTTCATTCGTGGAGATGTTGTCCGCCCTGAACCACCTGCAGAACAAGCCAATCCTGCTCCCGCAGATGGTCAAAACCATGATGGCCACAACCATGACGGGCACAATCACGGCACAACCCCTCAGCCACAACAACCTAAAATTGGATCTGCCGGATTTGAAGGAAAAAGCTTCGGTACTTTCACCTACAATGATTTGCAAATGGCTCGCAGCGATGTAAAGTTCAATCGCCTGGCCGGTTTGAAAGCTGAATCCTTAAACTAATTAATCCGTCCGAATTACTCATGAAAGCGCTTCGTTTCCTAATCTTATTTTCTGCTTTGTATGCGTTCTCTTTTGGGTTAGCCCAGCAGCAGATCATTCGTTTTGAAACCGAAACCCACGATTTCGGCGATGTAAAAGCCGGTACTAAACCCAGATTTACTTTCAAGTTCACCAATACCACAGACAAACCTCTGGCGCTCAGAAATGTCAAAGGCGGTTGTGTCTGTACCAGACCTATGTGGAGTGAGGCTCCTGTGAATCCGGGTGAACAAGGAGAAATCATTGTGGAGTTTGATTCCAAAAAAGGAAAGATTGGGGACTTTCATAAGTCGGTTATCATTCAAACCTCTGCCTCTGAT
Source organism: Bacteroidota bacterium (assembly GCA_947459115.1). Lineage (GTDB taxonomy): Bacteria > Bacteroidota > Bacteroidia > J057 > RFSG01 > CANHCC01. The sequence continues at coordinate 14,972 of CANHCC010000047.1, forward strand.
CAGGTAGATATGGTATTCATCAAAGGCCGGGTTATTCCTGCGAAACCTACCCAGGCTTTTTTGAACCCTCAATATAAATATGCCCAGGGCTACCTTAACTTCCGGGATCCTGCCATCAACATTGCTTTGATTAAGTCGGATGAGAAGAAAGCGTTCTGGGCATATTTTGAAAACACCTCTCCAAAGCCCATCCAGGTAACTCTGGCACCCAATAATTCTCCCTTCATTTCCTCAGGCAGTGAAACTGTGCGCGTTAAATCGGAAGGATTGGATTCTATTCAGTTCTCCATAGACGGGAGTAAATTTGACCGTAAAACAGACGGATACCTGCAGGACACCCTGATTTTGGTTACGGATGATCCGGGTGGAGAAATCAAAAAATTGCCCGTCATCGGAAGTTGGAAACGAATTTACACCCCTGAGGAATTAGCGAAAGCCCCCAGAATTCAGTTTGAATCCATGACTTTTAATGCCGGGAAAATTATTCAGGGAGAAAAGATGAACCACTCGTTCAAGTTTTACAATGCCGGAGGCTCGGAACTTATCATTACCGGAGCCAAACCTTCTTGCGGATGTACGGCTTCGGCACCTGAAAACACGGAGATTCCACCCGGACAAAGTTCTCAAATCAACATTTCGTTTGATTCTACCGGTAGAACAGGAACTCAAACTAAAAATGTAACCGTTACCTCCAATGACCCTCAAAATCCATCCCTGGTTCTCACCTTCACATGTGAAATCGTAGTGGATCCCTTCAAGTCATCCGGAGGAATGGGTGGAAAATAAAAAATAAAGCGGGCGTAACCTTTGATGGAGATTCCCGTATCAGTCATTAGTTCTTTATAGTTGAAAACCATTTTCGACAAAAGTTTTTTCCCGGTTTCCGGTTTTATACAATCCGGGGGTGACCAGGACTTGACGGGTTGCGAAAGGGTAGAATAAGCATGCAGTGACTTGTTGGAGTAGCACTTAAATCAGAACCATCACTCGTCTTAACTGGCGAAAACACTTATGCATTAGCCGCTTAATTAGATTAAGCCTTGCTAATCGTCTCTCGGGTGGCTTTTCTGTCACCTGCCCTGTGAGGCGTCGCATCAGGACAGAATCGGAACGAGATGCCTTTAATCGTTCTTAAAAACTAAAGGCTGGCCTGTTCGTTTAGTTCGTCTGTTGTTAGACGGGCAGGTAAGATCAAAAACAGAATAAGCATGTAGAAGGTTTTATCGGTTCCTTCGCCGGACGCGGGTTCAATTCCCGCCACCTCCACAAAAAAGGGAGTCTGTTATTCAGGCTCCCTTTTTTATTTCTGCTCCTCCCAACCTAAAGCTCGGGGGGAGCAGTTTTTTTTTACACGCCGTCATGTTTTGGCGGACTGCCGGATTTTCTTTGTGTTATGATTTGAGTGTGACAAATATTGCGATAACCCA
>CANHCC010000048.1 GCA_947459115.1 Bacteroidota bacterium
AATAGAGTCCTGCTTTGCCAGAAAAGGCAAATCAATAGAACAGAAAGCAAACGGTAAAGAAACAATTTCACTCGTGGGCTTAAAATTACGGGTTCTAAGTCATAGAACCCACAAAGATGATATTATGGGCCTTGGTCCAAAGATATTTTTGCGTTCTTTTTGAAAAAAAACGGGCAAAAATGTCCGGAAGGAAATCCAATGTTCATAAGGGTTTTAAGGAAAAAAGCCCTAAAAACCGGCTCATAAGTTGTGTTCAAACGCACCTTAAAAAGGCAAAAAGTTTCCATACGGATTGGGCGATACGCATGAGAACTTTACGCCATCATGTAAACAACGAGGAGGTTGTATGGAAAAAGTAAAGAGTGGCAATTATGCCGTCAGCTGTTACAGTGAAGAGGACCTGTCAGAAATGGCAGTGCCGGTGTTGAAGACAGCGATTCTGACGAATGGCCGGTATGGAATGACCTATATGGTTCAGCTTCTGGTCGGCGATGTGGAAATGAAATTCCGAAAACCGGAGCATGGTTCATTAGAGACCTTTGGGGCTTTAATAGATCAAAGCAGAACCCGGGTAAAGGAATTTATCTGTTTCCTGATTCGAAAGGGATTGTTGTATCAGTCCGGAGGGGATTATCCTCTGGTGCGCGCCAGCCGAAAAGGATTAGATTTTCTTGAAAGACCTGTTGCCATTTGCAGAGGTGAAGAGAAAATTTTTTTCGGAAAAACCGAAATCAGACTCAGATTTCGCCTGGCCGAACTTAGAGAGCGTATCGCTTCTGAGGAGAAGAAAACCTTAATGGCGATTTTCTCCGAGACCACCCTTCAACACTTATGCATTGCCAAGCCCGGAAGTAGTGGAGAATTACTGATGGTTTATGGGATTGGCCCTTGGAAAGAAAAGCGTTATGGACAACGAATTCTGGAAGTGATTGCATCGTTCCGGAATGAGGAAAAAAAGCGGGCCGTAACCCGCATGTTCAAATCGGTGACCAAACCAACTTTCCAGGAGACCAAAGTTCTGTTTGAACAGGGAATGGATGCGCCTGAAATCGCTCAGAGAAAGGGATTGAAGGAATCCACGGTGAAGGAATATCTCGAAAAGCTGCACCTATGCGGAGAAATTGATGTGCGTGCCTGGATCGAAAAGCAGGTGGACAGAAGTACCCTGCACCGGGCGATCCGGTACTTCCGCGAAGCAGAAGACCAAAGCCTGCGTACTGCACATGAGGTACTCGGGCTGGAGATTCAAACCCTACGCCTTTGCCGACTTTATATGCAGCCACCGGCCGTTTTGAAGCAATTCCTGGCGGCCTAAAAACGAAACCCGGATTCTCTGGGATGGATGAATGTTTTACCGACCGGTAAAACTGTGCTGGGGTGAGCAGTGGTGTTTGGGAAAGAGAAAACTCTTTCCCTGCACCCGGCTCAGGCCCGGGCCATTTTGATGATACCTATCTTGTTGAAAAGCAATATCAATGGATACATCGGGTCTATCTCATACCACTTTGTACCAAAATTGGCACGGGAAGGAAATTTGTGGTGATTGTTGTGATATCCCTCGCCCCACATCAAAACATCCGGAAACATTAAGTTGCGGGAGGTATCTTCCAATTCATGATTACGATATCCATATTTGTGCGCAAACCAGTTAATAATGGCGCCATGAAAAGGACCCATCACAAAATGAATAGGCAACAAAAAATATTGATACCAATGGTCTGGCATATCCACAAAGTAAACATAGAAAGCAATGTAGAAAAACGCCCAGAACAAACGGTTAAGCCAAGAATCAGCAAATTTGTCCATGCCTTCCCAAACCGGAAGATTTTTTAAATATTGGCTATCTACATTCAACCGATTGTAAAAAATGTCATTATAGATCATTTTCGTCTTCCACATCATCTTGAACAAGGTGCCATCATATTTGGGGGAATGCACATCCTGAGGCGTGTCTGTATGTGCATGATGCATGCGGTGAAGAATGCCGTAAGCTCTGGGACTTAAATACGAGCTTCCCTGAAATATCCAGGACAGAAAATAAAATACCTTCTCCATAAAGGGAGACATGGTAAATTGCCTGTGCGCAGAATAACGATGATGAAAGAATGACTGGGTGAATAAAGAAAGATACCAGTGTGCGAAAAAGAAAATGTAAATAATCATTAAATGAAGCTAAAGTACTAAGCACTTGAATCTAAACAGACTTTTGTTTCATTCCGTTCACAAGACATCCAAAATGCTATACAAAATTAGGGCTTTTTTGTATTCCGATGAAGGCATTTAAAGATTGAACGATAGGAAAAAATTGTCCAAAAAAACAGAATTATAGTGTTGATGAACAGGTATTTGATTCAAACTTTATGCCTCCATGGCCCAATGTTACCACCTGGCATTTTTCAAACTTTGGGAGTTTTTCCTCCGATTTTTTGTCGATGAACCTTCTACTTTTTTTCCTTGCCGTTGAATCCCAAAGGAGCTTAAGGGCTTATATGCTGATAAGGCCTTTCTTTTCTAGTAAGACATCTGACTTTTATACTTCCCCCTTTCCCCGCGGGGGCTTGATAGACTTTATACCCAAACGGGTAATGGCATGGAGAATTGTTCAGATGGATTTGGTTAACGCCTCAAGCCTTTACTTTCTTTCTGCAAAAACCCGCTTACCTTCCTCCAGAAAATCAATATACTTCTGGACATCCTTATCATAACCTACCGGCGCATTCAACAGTTTTTCCTGATGATCCAATAAAACATATTGGGGCTGAGCATTAGTATGATAGCGTTCTTCCTGAAACCAGGCCCACTTATCTCCTACTGTTCGGATTTTCTTCCCGGTGGGGGTAACATATTTTTCATTTTCAGGTAAATCTCTTTTCAAGTCCACATAGAGGGAAATCAACACATAATCTTCCTTTAGAAGCTTCAATACTCTTGGATCTACCCATACATAGTCTTCCATTTTACGACAATTGACACAACCTTTCCCCGTAAAATCAATAATCACGGGCTTTCCGGTTTTTCGGGCATAGGTCATTCCCTCTTCATAATCAAAGAAAGCGCACAGGCCATGGGGGGCATGCAGGCTTTCGGCGTATTTTCTGGTTCCTATCTGAGCACAAGCATCCTCATGATGATTTCCACCGCCACCACCATTTCCCTGATAATAAGAAAACCAAAGTTGCTGATCGGAGCTCATGGGCGGCAACAAACCTGACAACATTTTCAAAGGGTGACCCCAAATTCCCATGATTAAGTAAAGTGAAAAAGCAAAAGAGCACATCGCCAGCATGAATCGGGGTACAGAGATAAAACTCAGATCCGAATCATGAGGGAGTTTGAACCAGCCCATAAGATAAGCAGCCATTAAAAAGAATATCACCACCCAGATAAGAAGATAAATTTCCCGATCCAGAATACCCCATTCATAGGTCATATCGGCAACGGACAAAAACTTCAACGCCAGGGCAAGTTCAAGAAAACCCAAAATAACTTTCACAGAATTCAACCATCCACCTGAACGAGGCAAGGTATTCAACCAGGAAGGAAACAGGGCAAAAAGTCCGAAAGGAATAGCGAAAGCCAAAGCATAAGCTCCCATTCCAAAAACCGGACGGAGATAAGACCCCCCGGCGGCTTCAACCAATAGGGTGCCAACAATAGGACCCGTGCAGGAAAAAGATACCAAAGCAAGGGTAAATGCCATAAAAAATATCCCAATCAGACCACCCTGTTCACTTTTTCTGTCCATCGCATTGACCAAAGAAGAAGGAAGGGTGATTTCAAACATGCCAAAGAAAGAAATGGCAAATACGATACAGATTAGAAAGAAGAAAATATTAAAATACCAGGAGGTGGACCATTCATTAAGTGCCGCAGCACCAACCGTAGCAGATACCAGGACCCCTAACAGCACATATATTACCACAATAGAACCCGCATAAATCAAAGCCTTCCGGATTCCTTCTGACCGGCTTTTACTTTGTTTCGTGAAAAAGCTCACGGTCATAGGAATCATTGGAAATACACAAGGCGTAAGCAGCGCCAGCAGACCGGAACCAAAAGCGACTAGTAAAAACCATAAAAGACCTTCATCCTTGGATGGCGCACCAAACTCAATGTTTTCAAGATTCGCTTCTGAACCGGAAGCCGACCCATTACCCGGGGTATCTCCGCCGGAGGCAGAATCGGAAACAGGAAGGATTTCTTCCGTAACCGTATCCTGAGACACTATGCCGGGCTGGGCCTTTAGGGTATAGGTAAATTCTTTGGCACCCGGCACACAAGACATAGTATCACACACCTGATAATCCAGATATCCGGTTAACTGAATATCCTCCGCTGTTGCGGTGAATTCCTGATAGAATTCTGCTTTGTATTTGAAATAATAGATCTGGGTTTCAAAAACCTCATCGAATTCTGTAATGGGGGTTCCTTTTTCTTTCAAACCACCCTTTGCTTTGGCCCCCTTTAAATTATCAAACCCGATAGAAGTGGGGAGAGGTCCATTAGGGGAGGGCTTCACCGCATAGATATGGTACCCTTTGTCAATATTTGCCTCAAAACGAAGGGTGAATTTATCACCCACCTTTAGAGGCTCCTGTTTATTGAGACTGACTTTCCATTTAACCGCGTTTTGGATTTGTGCCGGAAGGCTTCCTACGGAATAGAACAGCGTAACAAAGAGGAATAAAAAGCGTGTATGGAATAGGTGTTTCATGTTTATATCAGAAGGCGGTAAAGATAAGACAAACGCAGAATAGGAGGAGATTAGTTTAGGCAGGCCGCAAAAGCCCTTAGAATATCCGCACCATCGGTATTATTTAGCCAGGCATCGGCAGCTCTTTCCGGATGAGGCATCATGCCAAATACATTTTTATTTGCATTACAAACCCCGGCAATATTTCCTAAAGAACCATTCGGATTTGCTTCCGGAGAGACATTGCCGGCTTCATCCGAATATCGAAACCAGATTTGGCTGTTGGCTTCCAATTTTTGTAAAGTTTCTGAATCACAGAAATAATTGCCCTCACCATGTGCAATCGGAATTTGATAAGCCTTTACCGGCAAATCCTGTTTCATAAGCCCGGCTTCGGGGCGTATATAGACATTTTTGCAAATAAAACGGGTAGAGGCATTCCTTAGCAGAGCACCGGGCAGCAAACCTGCTTCCGTCAAAATTTGAAACCCATTACATATCCCAAGGACATACCCCCCTTTTGAGGCAAACTCTGAAACAGCTTCCATGACAGGAGCAAACCGCGCTATAGCACCAGACCTCAAATAATCTCCGTAAGAAAATCCACCTGGAAGAACAACACAATCCACTCCTTTCAAGTCCGGATTTTGATGCCAGAGAGATTGGGCCGAAAACCCGATGCGACGAAGCGCAAGGACCATATCCTGGTCACAATTACTGCCCGGAAAAGTAATAACACCAAAATTCATACTCAAAATTAATAAACCCCCGCGTATAAACGCCTTAGGACTTCCTGTTTTTTGATGTTTTAGCAATGAGACCCTATTTCTGTAAATTATTATAGTTTTATACTAAATTTTAAAAATATGCAGCCTCATAATCTGAATACACATCGGGAAATTCTGAATATTCGGAATATGGTTTCGTCATCTTGTATTAAAGTTGTCACCTGGGAGCTTCAACGCTCCGGGTTTATTCAGGTTAATCAGTGCACCTTAGGAAAAGCAGAGGTAAGTTATGACCCTCAAATTATTAGTGCAGAAATGATTGACCTCATCTTAAGACGAAACGGATTTGCCTTGATTCGAAATGAAGAGGATTTGTTAGTAGAAAGAATAAAGGCCACAGTGATTCAACAAATATTTTTTAACGAATCCGGGGATCATCATGTCAAACAATCGGCCTGGCTTAGCCAACGCCTGGGAGTGAGTTATGCCTATCTCAGCAAACTCTTCTCCGAAAAAACAGGCACCACCATCGAAAAATACTCCATACAAATCCGGATTGAAAAAGTCAAGGAACTGTTAACCTACGACGACCTGACCCTGAGTGAAATAGCGCATCGCCTTAACTACTCTTCGGTACAGTATCTCAGCAATCAATTTCGACAAATTACGGGAACAGGCGTAAGCGAATTTAAGAAAGACAAATATCCTGCTCGCATTCCTTTAGAGCAGATTTTATAAAACTTTAAGGAAGTTCTGTAATTCGTATCTCACAACTCATTTCTTATTTTGTAGTCTATTCGGTGTAAAGTTGGCTCTTATATACACCGCTGTTAAGAGCCTGATTGTGTTTGCCGATATTACGCTATATTGATTATGAAAATCAGAAATAATATTGCCCTGAGTGATTCCGGGTTTATATTCGATCCATCAACGGGAGACTCCTTTTCTCTTAATCCAATTGGGCTTGAAATCCTTCGGATGTTAAAATCCGGAAAGGACAAATCCTTCATATTGACTTATATGGTGGATACCTATCAAACCGATATGGAGACCGCAGAGAAAGATTATGATGACTTTATGGGTATGCTGACTCAATTCCATCTACTACAGGAGAAATGAGTAAACCCCACTATACAATTGCTGTTTCCGGACTTAATAATATTGACAGTCCCGGGCCTGGCATGCCTGTTATTCGTGCGCTCAAAGAAGCGGAATCATTCACTACCCGCATAATTGGCTTATCCTATGATTCTTTTGAACCGGGATTATACATGAATGAGTGGGTGGATTACACCTATCAACTTCCTTTCCCTTCCGCCGGGCAGGAAATTCTGATGAATCGCCTCAGGCAGATACAGAATATTGAAAAAATAGATGTGCTCATCCCCAATTTTGATGCCGAGCTCTTCAGCTTCATTCGCCTTTCCAATCGCTTAGATAAAGAACTTGGTATCAAAACCATTCTTCCGGAAGAACAGGCGTTTGAAGAAAGACATAAAGCCAACCTTTCCGCCTGGGGCCAAAAACATAACATTCAAGTGCCGCCCGGAACCATGATTCATAGCATTTATGAAATACCCGCAGTGGCCGCACAATATGGGTATCCGTTGGTCATCAAAGGAAAGTACTATGAAGCAGGGATTGCATATTCTTATGATCAGGCGGTTAATTGGTTTCATAAAATCAGTGCCAAATGGGGCTTGCCCATCATCCTTCAAAAATTTGTAACTGGAACAGAGGTAAACATCACAGCGCTTGGAGATGGCAACGGACAAATGATAGGAGCTGTGCCCATGCGAAAACAAGTCATTACTGATAAAGGAAAAGCCTGGGCCGGGGTTACTTTAGAAGATGAAAAAATGATGGACTTCGCCCGACATCTGTTTAAGGAAACCCGTTGGAAAGGACCTTGTGAGCTTGAAATGATTCGCACCAAAGAAGGAGCATTATATTTGATAGAGCTCAACCCAAGATTTCCGGCCTGGGTTTATCTGGCAGTAGGTTCCGGGCAAAACCACCCGGAAGCCCTGGTAAATATGGCCATGGGCAATACTGTAAAACCTATGGATACCTATGATATCGGAAAAATGTTCATCCGCTATTCCTGGGATATGATTGTAAACATGAAGGACTTCGAACAAATCTCCGTTCACGGAGAAGCAGGAAAAAACAAAAAAGAGAATTAATCATAACATGGCAACACAGCGATTACAATACGAAAGGCCCCTGATTCAAAGGGTAAATACCGGCATCCTCAATAAATTTGGAACCCGCACAGAATATGCACCATTCACCCATATTGATGGCGTTAGTGTGAAATCGTTGATTTCAGAGTTTGGCTCTCCCTTGTTTGTCCTGTCTGAAAAAAACATCCGGGAGAAATATCAGGAAGCAAACCGGGCATTCAAAACCCGATACCCTAAGGTACAATTCGCCTGGTCGTATAAAACCAATTACATCAATGCGGTTTGTAACATCTTTCATCAGGAAGGCTCCTGGGCAGAAGTGGTGTCAGGTTTTGAATACCAAAAAGCACTAAAAAACGGAGTGCCCGGCAACAAAATTATCTTTAATGGTCCGGATAAGACGGACGAAGAAATTACACTTGCCATTCAAAATAAATCCCCTCTGCATATTGACCATTTAGATGAGTTATATCGGGTAACTGAGATTGCAACAGAATTAAATATAAGACCCGAAGTAGCTATACGCGTGAATATGGATACGGGCATCTATCCCATGTGGGACAGATTCGGCTTTAATTATGAAAATGGACAGGCATGGGATGCCATCAATAAAATTATCCTGTCCGATAAACTCGAATTAACGGGGCTCCATTGCCACATAGGGACCTTCATGCTTTCCCCAAGTGCCTATGCGGTAGCAGCTTCAAAAATGTCAGACCTTGCAATCGGGGTTCTTCAAAAACACAATATTAAAATTAAATACATTGATATGGGAGGGGGCTTTGCCTCCCGCAATACCCTTAAAGGCGCTTATCTGCAAGGGGTAGATACCTCGCCTTCTTTTGATCAATTTGCAGAAGCGATTTGTACTGCCATCCTGAATGCAGGATTTCACAAAGATGACCTGCCCCTCCTGATTCTGGAAACAGGCAGAGCATTGGTAGATGAAGCCGGCTATCTCTTAGGTAGTGTTATTTCTAATAAACGCCTGTCAGATGGAAGAAGAGCTACTATTATGGATTTTGGCGTCAATGTACTCTTTACTGCATTTTGGTACGATCATAAAATTACACCAGCCCAGGAATTCTCACATTATACCGAAGATACCGTCATGTACGGACCTTTGTGTATGAATATTGATGTTGTAAGGGAAACCTGTACACTCCCCCCTTTGAAAAAAGGAGATCATGTGGTAGTTCATACCGTAGGTGCTTATAATATGACCCAGTGGATGCAATTCATTTCCCTCAGGCCGCCTGTCATACTGATTGACAGAAATGGAAAACCCCAAATCATCCGAAAGCGTGAAACCATTCAATCTATTGAAATGGAAGAAATACTCCCCGCACAATTAAAGGATTTTAAACTTTAAAGGATGCACGCCAAAGCATAAAAAGAAGTTGTAATTTAATCGTGATAATGAAATTGATTGGGAATATCATCCGGCTTTGAGTGCGCAGCTTACATACAGATTTAGATTACTGGCAGATTTTCTGCTCAACAGTTATTCACAATTATTCTTCTCTGACAACCGCTGTTTTGCCTGGCTACTTCTGCTTTCCTCTTTTGTAGACCCATGGTCTGGTCTCTGTGGCTTGATTGCTTTATTAGTGGCATTCCTTGGCGCCTGGGGGTTAAAACTCCCGGAATCCCCCATCAGGAAAGGCGTTTATGGATATAATGCGCTCCTAACCGGCCTGGTTATGGGTATTTATTTTGAAAACGGTCCGGAATTTTGGATGATGCTTTTTCTGGGGGCCTTTTTCACCTTCTTGATTTCGGTCTGGCTTACATCCCTTTTATTCAAGGCCAATCTCCCTTTATTAGGCTTGCCCTTCCTTGCCGGAATATGGACCATCCTGCTATCGGTCAGAAGCTTCGATGCCCTGACACTTAATGAAAGAGGACTTTTTATGTTGAATGAGGTATATAGACTTGGTGGCAACAACCTCCTACAGTTTTATGAATTTATACAATATCCGCCAATACCAGATTTCTGGATTGTATTCCTGAAGTCTCTAGGTGCTATTTTCTTTCAGTACAATGTGTTATCCGGCATATTTATCGCCGCCGGCATCTTAATTTATTCAAGAATCGCATTTAGCTTATCCCTGCTTGGATTTACCACAGGCTATTATTTCTATCAATTTATTGGAGGTGGGACCGCAGAATTATATTATAGTTTTGTAGGGTTTAATTTTATTTTAGCCTCTATTTCCTTAGGAGGATTTTTTGTCGTTCCATCCTTCCGATCATATGGCCTGGTTGTTATTTTAACGCCTGTGATGGCTATGCTTGTCAGTGCCTTAAATTATTTATTTAAAGATCTGCAAATACCCTTGTATTCCCTTCCCTTTAATTTTCTCATCTTATTAATGATCTATGTCTTGCGCCTGAATTTTACAGGAAAGGGAATTCAATTAGTCCAACAACAAGCTTTTCAACCTGAAAAAAACTTATACAGACACCTAAATGAACAAACCCGTTTCGCACATCATGTAGCAATTAGTCTGCATCCTCCTTTTTGGGGCGAATGGGTCGTTTCTCAGGATGATCATGGAAAAATCACACATCTTGGCGAATGGCGTCATGCCTGGGATTTTGTGGTAAAGGATGACAAGGCTTTAACTTACAAACCACCGGGTACTCAGCTGACAGACTACTATGCTTACAACCTTCCGGTGCTATCACCAGCTGCCGGCACCGTGGTTGAAATTATGGATGGCGTAGAGGATAATCCGGTGGGGGGCGTGGAATTACAAAAGAATTGGGGGAATACCGTTGTGTTATGGCATGGAAACCTATTGTATTCCAAATTATCTCATCTAAAAACGGGTAGTATTCCCCTGAAGGTAGGACAGACCGTACAAAAGGGTGATACGCTCGGCGTATGTGGAAATTCCGGAAGATCTCCAGAGCCACATATTCATTTTCAAGTGCAGGCCACACCCTATATCGGATCCCGAACCATACAATATCCGCTGGCTTATTATCTGGAGAAAAAAAACAAGGAATGGACTTTCCATTCCTTCGGCTATCCTAAGGAGGGAAGTACCATTCGAAGTATAAATACATCCCGTTTATTGCAACAAGCGTTTAACTGGCCGATTGGTAAAGTATGGCTCTGGGAATTTAAGGATAACAAAGGCCATGCATCCATGTATCGCTGGGAAGTTTTATGCGATGAATGGGGAAATCGTTATTTGTGGTGCCCAAGAACCAAGAGTGCTGCCTGGTTCAATCTGAATGATTCCTGTTTTTGGTTTTATCATTTCTCCGGTGATAAAAACAGTTTGTTATATCACTTTTACAGAGCCACTTATAAAGTACCCTTTTCTGTCGAAAAGGAAATCCAATTTGTTGAAGAATTTCCTCTGCACTTGATCTGTAATAACCTGACAAGATATGTACAGGATTTTCTGTCACCCTTCGGTCTATTCATGAAAGCTGATTATGGATATCTTCCTTCGAAAACGGACGACCCCCACCATCCCACTAAAATAACTTTACAGACTCAAACAACCGGTCGTTTATTTAATAAATTATTTTATAAATCAAATTATCATATTGAAGTTGGAACGAAAGGTATATATCGAATAAGCATCTCAGAATTAAATGGAGAGGCAGTATGTATAGAAGATTGATATTAGCATGCGGAATTACTATTGGATCACATTTCTTGCTGGCACAGCAAGAGAAAGAAACCATTGAATCCAAAAGTTATCGTCTTTACAAGGAACAGAAGTATGACGCCATGTTTTCCTTTCATGATTCACTTTATAAGGCCGGGGTGGATTATTACTATCTTAGGGTAAGATCTGCCTGGGCTAGAGATTATTTAAAACAGCCCCTACATGCTTTTCAGGAACTTAGAGCCGCCCGGAAATATTCACACTACACATCAGAGGAAGAAATCCTGTTACAAAAGAGTTTATTCAATAGTGGCATGCAAGAAGCGGGAGAAAAATATACTCGGCTTCTGAATCAAAAGGCGAGCATAAACGCCCGATTAAAGCCCGCTATTACAATGATCCAAGTAGATGGTGGCAATCTTTGGACACAAGACAAAAGTAAGGGCAATGCTGAAAATTTATTAACTAACCCCACGACTATACTCGGCGCACAAGACAGGCTCAGGAATATCCAAACCGGAAGTATTGCCCTCCGACATACCGTTTTGCCTGGCCTCTCTTTATATCATCAAGCGGGATATATGAGTTTGCAGCGGTTACGGGAAACCGGATGGAGAAATGGCTACAGAACCTATCCTTATTCCGGTACTCAAGGGCAATATTATCTCTCAGCCAAATATCAAATTCAAAATGGTTGGAGCTTTAGCCCGGCGGTGCACTATGTATATTACCATCAGGTTTCCGAATGGACGGAATCTGCACTGCCAGCAGGCTCTGTGATTTCAAGCCTGGATACCCTCACGTTACACAATTATCTTGTTAGTGGAGAAATTAGCTATTTATGGAGGAGATTTAAACCGGCTATATGTTTCACCGGGGGAGAATTAAATTTTCAAAAACCCATTCAGGTTCGGCCTGGTATTACCTGGTATCCCAAAGGCAATCTGGATATGTATTTGGAAGCCGGCCTTACTTTTCATCAGCAGGAAAGTATCTCCACCTGGATTCCAAGCCTCAATGCCGGATGGCTTCTCAATAGCAACTGGATGACAGAAGCGGGCTTTACCCTCGGCAATCTTTATAACTATTCAGAATTTAATGGAAGACTTTTGTTTAACATTGCTGATCCGATTCGATGGAAGAGTTTTGTAAGCCTAACCTACAGGCGAAATTACTGGAATCTGGGCATAACACTTCCCATTCAGCAAAGAGAACGCTATCACACTTTGGTTGAACCAACCTATCCGAATACCGTCCGCGTAGAAAATAAATCTGTTTATTATCTGGCAGGGGGCGCCCTTCTTCAAATTCAATTTTACTTTCCGTACAAACCATGAAAAAATCACTGTTATTCTTATTGGTACTGTCGTGCATTCATCTGGCTAAGGCTCAGACGCCGGCATTACTGGAAGCTTTCACGCTGAGTTATACGCAGGAATATGCCGGCGATTATACTTCTGCCATTTCTACTTTGAAAAAAGAATATGATGAGAAAGGATATGAGGTGAACCTAAGACTTGGATACTTACACTACATGGCGGGCTTATTCACCGAGTCCATAACCTATTATCAAAAAGCAATGAATTTGATGCCCATGAGCATTGAAGCAAGATTGGGATTTGTGTTACCGGCCTCTGCATTGGGCAACTGGACACAAGTCGAAAATCAATACAAAAAGATATTAGAGATTGACCCTTCTCATGCTCAGACAAATTATCGCTTGGGATTAATCTTATATGGAAAAAAGGATTACCAGACAGCATATCGCTATTTTGAAAAAGTAGTGAACCAATATCCTTTTGGATATGATGCTCTATTGATGTATGCCTGGACGAATTTGCAATTAGGCAAATACAGAGAGGCCAAAGTCTTGTTCAATAAGGTTTTGTTGTATAGCCCGGGTGATGTTTCAGCCCTGGAAGGATTGGGTTTGATCAAGTAGTGGCTTGGTGCAAGCCTGAACGAAGAACTTTTCTCCCCCGTTTCCGTTTCAAACAGGTAATATGATAACCCTAATCCCATACCTGATTGTATCGCTTTGGGGATTTTTCCATCCCCCAAAAACCTTAATGCCTGCAATACCGGATGAAAGTCTGAACCCCGATTTTATGATTCAATTAAAAGCGGAAGGGCTCAATCCGGTTGTTCTTGAAAAAGCCTATCAGGGTTGGAAGGTTTTAAATCGTCACCATAAATTACAGAAGCCGGAGAAACTTGCCATTGCAGATTTTACCCTAAGTGCCAATACCCCCAGATTGTTTATCCTGGATTTAGAAAAATCTGAATTGATACTAAAAACACTCGTTGCACATGGACGAAATTCCGGGGAAGAATTTGCCCGTAAGTTTTCCAATTTCTCCGACTCATTTATGAGCAGTCCCGGATTTTACATTACCGGACAACCCTATATCGGCAAACATGGGAATTCTCTGAAACTGCAAGGCATTCAACCAGGATTAAACGATCATGCAGAACTGCGTGGCATTGTGTTACATGGGGCAGATTATGTAAGCGACACATTTATTCGTCAGAATGGAAGATTAGGCAGAAGCCTTGGATGTCCCGCTGTACCAAAGGAGTTAAGTGAGGATATTATTAATCTCTTAAAAAACGGCAGTTGTCTTTATATTCATGCAGAGAATATTCCGGAGCTAACCTTTTAAACTAATCGGATGGTTTTTTCTGGTATTTCCAATTCAGAGGTTTACGCTCTAAAATTTGTGCATGCACCTGCTCTATTCGTCTCTGCCGCGTTGCATCAGTCTTGGCTTCATTCACCCAAAGCAGATATTGCTTTTGAGAGGAGTAACTCATGTTATCAAAATGCGTTTTCAAGACTTGATTTGAAGTGAGCAACTGCAGAAAATCCGGATGAGGCTCGGGGAGTACTTTGTCCCCTTCTACCTTAGATTTTTTGGGGTTAACCCCTTTTAAATTTAAATCAGCCGCTTCTTTCAGGTATTGTTTCAATATTGTCGCAGAAGGAAGGTCAGAAAGTTCTCGGATTTTCCCAATGTTTCCCATCCCTTCTGAGCCCAAAGGTTTGAGTATGTGGTGAGCATCCTGCATGGCTTCATAATTTCTAAAAGTCATAACACAATATTCTTTAAAAGCAGCAATACTACAAAGGGTCGCACCAGCATACTCAAAATGGGGGAAACGCCATTTAATGGTTTCCTCTACACCAGGACAAGCCTCATGAATGCAATTCCGAAGTGTATTTAAAATAGGTTGTGCAAATGCCTGAGACTTCTGAATATAAGTATCAATACGGGTATCTCGCATTTAATTCTCCAACACTAGTTTTCCCGTGGAAAGAATGAGTTTGTCATTTTGTAATACCCATATGTAAAGTCCTCTGGATAATTCTGACACCTCAACAACCGCTTTTGCTGAACAAATTTCCTGAACCATGACCTGTTGGCCTTGAGAATTATACAAATGCCATGTATAACCGGGTGTAAAAGACTCAAACCCCAAAGTCAACTTCTGATTTACCGGATTGGGATATACCGAAAAGTCTTGAGCTTGAAAATCCGGATGAGTCGAGATAGCGTAGGGCGGACCAACAAATACAATCAGATAATTTGAATCCTCAATTTTTAAAACGGAGGGATCGCCTCCCTGAAGATTCAGGGGTGTATATCCCTGCCATACGCCGGCATCCGAAGAACGATTGTACCACAAAGAACTTCCTGCACCATAAAAACGAATTTCTGTTCCGTTTTCTACCATAAGGTTGCCGGTCCAATTATGTTGATTATCAGATCCGATATCAGAAACCCGATTAAAGTTCAATCCATCGTTGGAAATAAAATGATAGGCACCATCTTGTGGGGCCCCAATGGGCGCTGTAAAATGCCAGAGGTTATTAAACCGAATCACAGCAGGGTCAATCACCTTTTTATCGGAAACATCTACCCTTGCGCCCGGTTCAAAAGAATAATGAATCCCATCGATACTAACTGCGGAATAAGTATTAATGATAGAATCCCCGCCTGGCATGGGCATCCCCACGCTGGAGGAAAAATAAATTCTTATACTATCTCCGCCAAGTTTTACCAGAGTGGGATCAAAAGGTCTTTGATGTTGAGCCGGTAAATCTGGTATCACAATTGGCACGGGCTCTGTCCAGGTAATGCCTTTATCATAAGAAAACTTGACCGCCACTCTATCCCAACTGGGAGAAGGATTGGGTTGACGAAACCATTGAAACGCAGTAATTAAAGTATCTCCTTTCCACCGAATAAGGCTGGGCACTCCGGAAGAGTCCTGAAAAATGGAAGAGGGGCCAAAAGAAATACCATCAATTGACCAGGCCATTCGGAGGGGACTGTTCCATGGGCCTTGATTTTGAGCATGTGCTAAGAGACCCAACAAAAAAAATAGGATTCTAAATTTGATTAGCATATAAATCAGATGAACTTTTAAAACCGAAAGTAAAAAATTTTACTGAATTAAAACCAATCTACTTATAACCAAATCGACACCTGCTTGGTGTAAACTGACTCAGAGTTTTGATTCACCTTTTTCAAAATTCAGGACATTAAAACATCCTGAAGAATCAAGGCTACTGTCATGAAAATAATCCTCAAAAGAATACAAATTCAAACTAAGCGAATCATTCTAATTAACCCCAAAAGCATATAATTTACCTTCCTATGAAGAGGCAATTCTATTTTTTAAGGAACTCCTCTTCAGGAAAACAACATCGGAATCAGACTGTAATATATCGCCATCAATCCGGAAAAGGACGCCGATGCCGGGAACCGCCAGTGCAAAGGCACT
>CANHCC010000049.1 GCA_947459115.1 Bacteroidota bacterium
TAGAAGTAATTTTTTTTCAGGAATCTCTTAATTATCCCTTGCCTCCATCCGTTTGATGAACCTGCTAAAAACAAAAAAGCCCCGGAAGACCGGGGCTTTTTTTAGATGATTTATTCTAATTACTTGGAAGTAAAAGTCCAAGATACATCCTGTGATGTGGTTGAACCAGCCGAAGTGGTAGAAGTAGAATATTTAACGATCATTTCGTCGTTTTTCAACTGATCGATAGTCCAGATAAAACCATTATCAGGATTAGTAACAGTGGTAGTTGAGGAAGAACCACCAGTTGTTGTAGTTACTTCTGTAATTGTAAGAATTACAGCTTCTTTGTTTTTCAATTCTGCATCTTTGTTTTTACCGGCAAACATCCAACGACCTTTGGCAGAGGTGGTAGTAGTGTTACCGCCCTGAGGGGTTTCATTTTCAACCATTTTGAAAGTACCGTCTTTCTCTACAGTCAAAGTCTGAGACCAGGTAGAGGTAGCAGAACCTGCACCGGAAGTGTAAGTAACACCAGTTTCAGTGTAGGTTTCAGTAGTAGTACCAGCGCCACTAGTGCTTTTCGTAACACCTGCAGTAGTTTTCCACTCACCTACAAAACGAGCTTTACGACCTCTCAAAGAGATACCTGGGTCATTTTCACCTTTTTTACAAGCAGTGAAAGAAGCGCCACTTACCAACACAACGGCTGCAAGGGCAAGAGATTTGATGATGTTTTTCATTGTAATTGATTTAAGGGTTTAAGATTTACAATTGTAATACAAATTTATAACTATTTACATCCTCTGCAATACATTTTTCTTGTTTTTTTAGTAATGAGCACTAAATATCTCATTTTAAGGTATTTGAAAAATATAATTCGAAGGTATAAACTATCGGTAAAATCTAATTATCCGATGTCTTGAAATTATTTTCCTTCCTAAAATTTCACCATCCGTCATCATGGTTCTGTCACTTATCGCTCCGGATACATCAGGTATTTTTTTCGGGTAACCCCAAATACCCTCGTAGATTTTTGCCAGGAGGCAAGGATTTCATCCGGAGCCTTACCCTGAAGAATTTGTTGACTCAAGACAACATCTCCACTAAGTCTATGAAAAAATGGCTGAAAAAAGTCCTGCTTCCCGGTTTGTTCTTTGTACTCAAGGTAGAATGATTGTAACAACTGCAACCCGGCCAACCACAATGAATCGCCTGAAGCAGGGTTTTCCAAAGCCATTACACCATAACAAACAGAGGATTCATATAGGGGTTGGTTGGCTTTTCCGGGTAGAGATTTCGGGGTAAAAGCCACAGATTTGAAAGGTAAATTAAATACCCGAAAAACGGATGTCCCCTCCTGCTCATCCGTGAGGACCCTTCTTTTAAATGCCACATGCCAAGGTGCTCCGGCCACCGTAAATGGATGAATCGTTCCACGACCTACACTCACGGGTGTCCCCTCATACCAGCATAAAATAGGATAATATAAGGCGGAGGTTACACTAGGCAGATTCGGGGAAGGTGGGACCCATTCCAGACCGGTGTCCTCCCATTTCATCGAATGCCGATAGCCTTTAACGGGTATCACTTCCAACCGGCATTTCCTGTTCTCCGGAAGCCAGCCTTCTTCATTCACCATTCGGGCATATTCTCCAAGGGTCATACCATGTACTACCGGCACAGTATGCAATCCGACAAAGGAAGTTTGCTCTTTCTCCAAAACGGGCCCACCAACATACCATCCATTAGGATTTGGCCGGTCTAATACCCAAAATGGTTTGTTGACTTGTGCACAGGCGTCCATACAATACACCATGGTACTGAGATAGGTATAAAACCTTGCACCCACATCCTGAATATCAAACAGCACGATATCAATACCCTCAAGATCTGCCTCAGAAGGTTGCTTCTTGTTGCCATACAAGGACACCACGGGCAAACCTGTTTGAGTGTCCACACCATCTCGTATGGGAGCTCCGGCCTCTGCTTCCCCACGGAAGCCATGTTCCGGGGCAAATATTTTTTGAAGATTAACCCCCAGACGCATCAGGGTATCAGCCAGGTGCATCTCCCCTACCCGTGCCGTATGATTGGTAACCAACCCAACCCGTTTTCCTTGCAGCAGGGACAATTTTTCATATAACAGGACCTCTGCACCGGTTCTAACCCGCGTATCCTTGCTCTCGGATGGAACGGAACTCAAACAGCCCGGCAATACCCAAAGCAGTATCCCAAACAAATAGAGTTGCTTTACCCACGCAATTTTTCCCGTTAATCCGTTGCTTTTTCCCATTTTTGTTCCAAAATTACAATTCCATTTGTGAATCTACCCTGGTTTATTGCCTCACGACTTTCGTTGAGATCCGGCAGATCGGTTTCCCGTCTCGTGGTAATTCTGGCGATTATGAGTGTTACGCTCGGCGTTGCAGTGATGGAGATATCCTTGGGTGTTGTCAATGGATTTGAAAGAGAAATTCGGGACAAACTCATTGGCTTTGGCTCCCACATTCGAATCGTCCCCTATGGAGAGAACGAAGAAGCTAGTGACCTAATGAAAATTCTTCCGAATCAGATTACCGAATTAGAATCCCTCAGGGGCGTTAGTTCTGTAGCTCCTATCATTCAGGGTTATGCCCTTCTGCAATCGGATGAAACCCTCGAAGGCGTTTCCCTAAAGGGTGTTGAAAAAAATTATGATATGCGCTTTTTCCGCCAGGCCCTTAGAGCAGGAAATTTGCCTCAGAAAATGTATGAAGAGGGTCCGGCTGAAATTTTAATCTCCCTCAAGCAAGCCCAAAAACTCAAACTCAAAACCGGAGATAAAGTCCGTTTGTATTTTCTACTGGAAAAACCTAAAATTCGCCCTGCCGTTATCTCCGGTATATATGAAACCGGCCTGGCTGAATTTGATGCCCTAACGGTTGTATGCCCTGCTTCCTTTCTTCGAAAAACCTACAACATCGAATCCGACCAGGCCTTACATTATGAAATGAAAGTAGAAGATTTCGAACAATTAGAATCCATCCTACAACAAACCCGGGAAATAATCCCATACAACCAAATGGCCTACTCGATTCGAGAGCTCTATCCGGAGATGTTCGCATGGCTTGGTTTACAGCATCAGAATGTATATTTCATCCTTGGCCTGATGGTCCTTATCGCCATCATTAATATGTCTTCGGTGATGCTGATTTTAATTTTAGAACGAACCCGCATGATTGGCCTGCTTAAAGCATTGGGTGCAAGACAATCCCAACTGAGAAATATCTTTCTCTGGAATGGCGGCCTCCTCATCGGGATTGGCTTGCTGTTGGGTAACATTCTTGGAATTGGACTATTAATTCTTCAGTCTGCTACCGGCTTTATGACCCTGGATCAGGAATCCTATTTTCTCTCAGAAGTACCGGTAGAATTTGTTTGGAACGATTTTCTCCTAACCAACCTCGGCCTTACCGCCATTTGCCTGGTATTTTTATTATTACCGGCCCGATTTATTGCCTCGATCAGTATTAATGAAGCCCTCCGTTTTGACTGATGGAATGGCTGATTGCAATATTTCTCATGGCAGCAGGGACGCAATTTTTTCTGCTTTCTAAAATTGCCCGCGCGGTAGGTTACCAAAGACTTGACCACAAAGCCATAGAACCCCTAACGGTTATTGTTGCAGCCAGAAACGAAGCTCAAAATATTGAAGTTTGTCTTAATGCTTTACTTGCGAATGATTATGCGGAAGATTGGTATATTTTGGTAGTCAATGACCGCTCTGAGGATGATACCGGTGCCATTTTAGAGGCGTTGTCAGCAAGGCATCCACGCCTCTCAATCCTTCACATATCCCATTGCCCCGAGGGCATGCCGCCTAAAAAACATGCCCTCACCCAAGCTATACAACAAGCCCAAACCGATCTTTTACTTTTCATAGATGCCGATTGTATCGCCCCACCCAATTGGGTCCAATCAATGGCTGAAGGCTTCCGGGGCAGCACAGAACTCGTTTTGGGCACAAGTCCCTATCTAAGAAGACCAGGATTCCTAAACGCTCTAATTCAATATGAAACCCTACAAACGGCTTTCTTATACCTGGGGATGGCGGGTCTCGAATTACCGTATATGGGCGTGGGTAGGAGTCTGGCTTACCGAAAAAGCTTTTTCGAAAACATCGGAGGCTTTCAATCCGGGATTCAAAGTCTTTCAGGAGATGATGACCTACTGGTCAATCACCACGGAAGAGGGCGTCACACTTCAACCGTTCGGTCATCACCTGTTCTTTCCATACCGCCCGATTCATGGCATACCTGGTGGAGACAAAAACTGCGTCATTTGAGTGCCGGAAAATGGTACAGACCGGAAAGAATGATTTATCCCGGATTGTTCCAATCTTCTTGGCTTTTGGCCTTAATTACAGGATTGATAATCAGCATATATAAGCCCTTTCCTTTGCTTATCATCTTGTATGTGTTTTCCCTGTTTCGATTTTTTCTTTGGGTCAGGACCGTAAAATTTCAAGGCAATTATGCACGCGAATTCGTACTTTTGCCGTTATTAGAATGCTTTTTTGTATTGTACCAAGTCGGCATGATACCCTTAGGCATGATTTTAAAACCGAAATGGACCTCGTCCCACCCGCATCCCCCAGAGCAGAAGAAGACCGAATTCTGATCATTGCCGCCCGAAACGGAGAGCCCAAAGCCTTCGAAAAATTAATGCAGCGATACAGAAAATCTGTGTACTATACCCTCCTGAAAATGGTTCGGAACGAAGAAGACGCCGAAGATCTGACTCAGGAAGCTTTTGCCAAAGCATTTTCCAGTATTCAGAATTTTGATGCAAAGTATTCTTTTTCCACCTGGCTCTTCCGAATCGCAACAAACAACTGCATCGATTTTATTCGAAAGAAAAAGCTCCAAACCTTATCTATTCATGCTTCCGCCTCGGATTCCGGAACCCAAACCGGTATCACAGATATCCGGGACGCCGACATGAACCCGAATGAGCAGATGCTGTCAGATCAACGAAAAAAAATCGTTCATGATGCTGTTGAGAAGTTATCTCCCCGATACAAACAACTTATCGAACTGAGATTCTTTCAGGAACTGAGTTATGAAGAAATAGCTGAAACCCTGGACTTGCCCTTAGGCACAGTAAAAGCACAACTTCATCGTGCTAAAGAATTACTCAACAACATGATGAATCACCTGGAAGATCGGATTTAAGGTCTTCAAACATAATTACTCTTATCAAGGACTTATATCAAAAAAAAAGCAGCCCGAAAACCAGGCTGCTTTTTCTATGATGATGTATTTCCTTAGCGTTTGTCAACAGGTACATAATCCCTGTTGTTAAACCCGGTGTAAATCTGACGAGGTCTGCCGATAGGCTCCCCATGTTCACGCATTTCTTTCCATTGAGCAATCCAGCCTGGAAGGCGACCAAGAGCAAACATTACCGTAAACATCTCGGTAGGAATACCCAATGCTCTGTAGATAATACCAGAGTAGAAATCTACATTTGGGTAAAGCTTGCGCTCTACGAAATAAGAATCGTTCAAGGCTGCTTCTTCCAATCGTTTGGCGATATCCAAAACAGGATCAGAAATACCAAGCTTGGTCAAGACAGAATCACAAGCCTTTTTAATAATCCTGGCACGAGGGTCAAAGTTTTTGTAAACCCTGTGTCCAAAGCCCATCAAACGGAATGGATCGTTTTTATCTTTAGCCTTAGCCACCCACTTATCTACATCTCCGCCATCTTGCTTAATGGCTTCCAACATTTCAATTACCTCCTGATTGGCACCACCATGCAATGGTCCCCAAAGAGCTGAAATACCCGCTGCTATGGAAGAATAAAGATTCGCCTGAGAAGATCCAACGATTCTTACAGTTGAGGTAGAGCAGTTCTGCTCATGGTCAGCGTGCAGAATCAATAAGGTATTCAATGCCTCTACAACAACCGGATCAATGGTATATTCCTCCGCTGGTGTAGAGAACATCATATTTAAAAAGTTGGAAACATAATCCAAATTGTTTTTGGGATATACATATGGATGACCAACAGATTTCTTATAGGCCCAGGCAATCAAAGTTGGCATTTTAGCAATACAACGTAGGATTGTTAAATTGACCTTTTCAGCAGAACGATGTGGATTTAAAGACTCCGGATAAAAAGAGGGCATGGAACTGAACATCGAGGAAACAATTCCCATTGGATGAGCAGTAGAAGGATAACCGTCTAAAAACTTTTTGATGTCCTCGTGAACCAGCGTGTGGTAGGTCAAGTCCCTCTGGAAATTCGCAAGTTGAGTGGCGTTTGGTAATTCACCATAAATAAGCAGATAAGCAACTTCAATAAAAGTGGATTTTTCCGCCAACTGCTCAATTGGATACCCGCGGTAATGCAGAATTCCATTTTCACCATCCAAAAAAGTGATAGAACTTTTAGTAGCACCGGTATTTTTGTACCCTGTATCCAGCGTTATGTAGCCTGTTTGATCCCTGAGCTTGGAGATATCAATTGCTTTTTCTCCCTCGCTCCCGGAAATCACCGGAAGGTGATAAATTTGGCCGTTGAGCTTTATTTCGGCCACTTCGTTCAATTCTGAAATTTTAGACATTATGCTTGTGATTTAAAATTGCGTGTATGCTTCAAAATTATACAAACAATAGTTAAAACAAAATAGTTGGCCCAGGTTAATTTTTTTTATTCTCATACGCCCGCAGTCCGAAAATCTTTACCCTCGAATAAATGTTGGCCCCACCAAAATCGTCCAATCCCTTGAAGTGCCTGAGAAATAAGGCCTCAATTTATCCTCTTTTTTGGTTGAATCCAGGGCTTGAACATCATCCAAAGTTTTACGATGAGGTGAAAGTCTCCCCGTTTTGGTGTATTTTTGCACCTTCATATTTTTTATATCCATTGAGTACTACCCCTATATCCCGCAGACAGATTCGCACACTGGTATTTCAGGCCCTCTATGCCAGAGAAATTTCCGGTGAATCGTATGACGAGGTGTTTCAAAAACTGCTGGAAGAAACCTGGCAAAAAGTGCTACTTCAAAAACCCAATAAAGGGTTTGAATTGAGTGATGCGGATTTCCTAAAGACGCTTTATTATAATTCTTTGACAGACAGAGAATTATATGATGATTGGATTAAAACAAAGGCCGCCAATTGGGAGATTCATCGCATCGCCATTTTGGACCGCCTGCTCATGTACATGGCGCTATACGAAATACTTCATTTCCACGACGTGCCGGTCAAAGTCTCTCTTAATGAGTACCTTGAGATTGCCAAAGAGTTCAGTACGCCGAAAAGTAACCATTTCATCAACGGAATTCTGGACAATATTCAACATCAATTGAAAGCAGAAGGAAAAATTGAAAAACGCGGCAGGGGTCTGAGAACAAATTAATTGGATGAATTGGCACGGAGATGTACCACCAATTGCACATTACAGGACAAACAGGTTGCAAAAAAACAGATTTTAGCCTTATTTTGCACATAAATACCTGAACATGCGTTATAGGTGAAATTTGTATCCTTTCACACATTGAAAAAGAATCTAAACATGAAAAAAATGAAAAACCTATTGTTCCTAACCTTATTGCTCTCCTTCACTTTGGCTTTTACCGCTTGTGAAAAAACGGATGAATCAGAGGAAACCGAAACCACAGAAGTAACAGAGGAGGGTTCTGAAAACACAGACAACCCCAACGCAACACCCGACATGCCGGTTACTACTGTTACTTTTGAGGAAGAAACGCACAATTTTGGAAAAATTAAAGACGGCGATAAAGTTCAGCACATATTTAAATTCAAAAACACCGGCACAGAAAAACTTGTAGTGAAAAATGTAAAGCCTTCTTGTGGTTGTACCACACCGGAATGGACCAAAGACCCTATCGAACCAGGTGGGGAGGGCTTCATCCAGATTGAATTTGATTCTAGTGGAAAAATTGGCACACAAAACAAATCCGTTACGGTGGAATTAAACACTGCGGAAAGAGTCAAAACCTTGACCTTCAGTGGAGAAGTAGTAGCCAAGTAAGAATTGCCAATCCTACAATAAAGCCGGATGAAATCGCTCGTCCGGCTTTGTTTTTTCCATTCATAATATTCGCAGGGTTTATTCATTCCTGAATCAGGGGATATCGTAATTTTGTATCGTTTTAGTTTATTCATCAAAAAAATATGGAAACCATTTTATTGCAGGCCACAAGTGGCACAAACGGTGGCATGATTAACATTGTCATGATGGTGGCTGTTGTAGCCGTTGTGTATTTGTTTATGATTCGCCCTCAAACCAAAAGACAAAAAGAAGAAAAGAAATTTCGGGATAACTTAGTTAAAGGAGACAAGGTCATCACGATTGGCGGTGTGCATGGCAAGATTCTTCAGTTAGACGAAAAAACTGTATTACTGGAAGTGGATGAAGGCGTAAAGCTCAGATATGAAAGAGCTGCCATTCGGGGCTACGCCGAAGGAGATCTTAGTGCAAAATAAAATCCTCCCCCATATCAATGGATCCCCAGGAAAATTCAATCAACAGACCTGAATTTAAATCCCGAAAAGGGATTAACTGGGGAACCTTGAGCCTGTGCCTATTCGTAGCGATTATATTATGGCTATTTGTTTCCCTGAGTAAGGTTTATCAGGTGAATCTGACGATGCCGGTACGCTTTACAGATGCTCCACCGGAAATCTCTCTTGTGATTAAAAAAAGTGAATCGGTTTCGCTTCAGGTGAAAGCCAATGGTTTTAACCTGATGATGCATTATTTGCTCAAACCGATTGATACGCTGGAGCTAAGTCTGAGCGAAAACCGAGATAAACCTTTTTATCTGACCAATCGCAACTTAAAAAACATCAGTCAGAGTTTACCCTACACATTAGAAGCTGTAGATGCCAAACCTGATACCCTTTTCTTTTTATTCGACTCAAAAGGAAAGAAGAGGGTCCCGGTTCAGAGTCAGGTTAAAATAAATTGGGAAGGTTCCTGGTTGCCAACAAGCACGATGGAAATGATTCCCGATTCTGTCACACTTTATGGCTCTGAGGCAGATCTCAAAAAAGTCAAGAGGTGGAAAACACAATCCCTTCAATTCGATAATATTCAGGGCACTTTTGATACCTGGGTGGCCTTGGATACCGTGAGGAATATCATCCCTCAACCCCAAAAAATCCGACTCATTCAAAAATCCTCAGAGTTTACCCAAGCTCGAAAAACCGTGAAAGTTCAAGTTCAGAATCTTCCGGGGAAGAAGAAAATTCGTCTTATGCCGGATACCGTTCAAATCGCCTATCTGGTCCCTATGCATCAATTTGAAGAAGCCGAGGAGGCCACATTTACAGTTGATGTGGATTTTTCAAGACTTAGACAAGACCAGGAATTTGTAATTCCAAGAATTCGTCAAAAACCGGACTTTGTAAAAAATGTTACGATATCCCCGGAGAGAATTCGATTCGTTATTACCAACCTTAAGAAGTGAAAAAGATTGCCAATATTGGAATCACAGGCGGCATCGGTAGCGGAAAAAGTTTCGTGTGTCATCTGCTAAAACAAAAAGGGATTCGGGTATTTGAAGCGGATGCAAGAGCCAAAGAAATTCTAAATTCAAACACGGAAATTCAGGCTAAAGTCATTGCCCTGCTGGGAAGGGAAAGCTATACGAAGGAAGGCAAGGCAGACCGTGCCAAAATTGCCGGGCTTGTATTTTCAAATCCGGATTTACTCAAAAGCCTAAATGCCATTGTACATCCTGCTACCCTTGAGGAGTTTGAAAACTGGAAAAAGCAGGCGCCAAAAGATTACCCCTGGGCCTATCAGATTAAAGAAGCTGCTATCCTGTTTGAATCGGGTACAGATAAAGGACTCGATGCCATTGTAACGGTCAGCGCTCCTGAGGAATTACGCATACAGCGTGTAATAACAAGAGATCAGGTTTCACGAGATCAAGTTCTCGAAAGATTAAGAAAACAATTATCGGAGGAGGAACGCATTCGCCGCAGTGATTATGTAATTCTGAATGATGGCGCGGCAGATGTAGAGAGGCAAATTCAGGACCTTCACCAGACTCTGGAAAAACGTTTTGGCAACTGATTGGATACAGGCGAAACCAGAAGGCCTCCTGGTGGTACCGGCTGGAATCTACTTAGACCCCTCTAAGCCTGTTCAACAGGCCATTGTCAGCCATGCCCATGGAGATCATTTCCACCCGGGATGCAAAGAAATTATAGGGACACCCGGCACTATTGCCCTTTTAAAAACACGAATCCATCAAGGGAAATCCCCAATCTTTAAAACCCTGCCCTATCGAACCGAATTTACTTTTGGGGGTGTGACTTTTACATTTTTACCTGCAGGCCATATCCCGGGCAGTGCCATGATCTATATGACCTGGCAGGGAATGCGGGTATTGTATACCGGAGATTTCAACCCTCAGCCTCATCCAATGGCGGAGCCTTTAGAATATCCGGAGGGGCACATTGACTTATTAATAACAGAATCCACTTTTTCCGGCAAAACATTTACGCAATTAAGTCCGGAGGAAGAATGGAAAAGTTTTCGGGAGAGAATTCCTCAAGGCATGCCTGCACTCTTAGGGGTTTATGCCTTGGGTAAGGCTCAAAGAATGATCCGAACAATCCTGGACCATGACCTTCAGGATTTGATATTGGTTCATCCATTCATACAACAGTATCATGAGGTCTATCAGTCGTTGGGATTTCAACCCGGAGAGGTCTATCCGTATCGAAAGAAAAGACCGGAAAGGAAAGGACATACGATTGTATTGATGCCACCGACTTTCTTTAGAAGGATGGCTCAGTCAGGAAAATACCATGCAGCCTTTGTATCCGGATGGGACAAACGCAACAAGCAGGCTGGCATTGTGGACTGGCTAAAAATCTCCGACCATCCCGATCGACAGCAGTTATGTGCCTTTATTGAAAAAATAAACCCAGGTCATCTCTGGCCCATCCACGGGGACTTTTCACCTTTAGAGGCTTGGGCCAAGGAGAAAGGGATTGGGCTGGCAACTTAGAGGCTTCGGTAAGTTACTTACCCAAACCCGGTAAGTTACTTACCCCTCAAAAAAAAACACCCGGCGCCTGAATCAGACGCCGGGTGTTATCATTTAAACCTTCTCTATTCTGAAAGAAGATTAATAGCGGTAATAGTCGGCTTTGTAAGGTCCTTCCGGATGTACGCCGATATACTGAGCCTGCTCAGCGGTAAGGGTCTCAAGCTCCACACCAATTTTAGCAAGGTGAAGACGAGCCACTTTCTCATCCAAATGTTTGGGCAGGGTGTATACTTTGTTTTCGTATTTATCACTGTGTTGCCACAATTCCAACTGAGCTAAAGTCTGGTTAGTGAAGGAGTTAGACATCACAAAGGAAGGATGACCTGTTGCACATCCTAAATTCACCAAACGACCTTCAGCCAATACAATTACTTCTTTACCATCTACAGTGTAAAGGTCAACTTGTGGCTTGATAGTATCTTTGGTATGACCATAGTTGTCATTCAACCACTTCATGTTAATTTCATTATCGAAGTGACCAATGTTACAAACGATGGCTTTATCTTTCATCGCTTTAAAATGACGACCATCGATAATGTTAACGTTACCGGTAGCAGTTACGAGAATATCGCAAATTTTAGCGGCGTCATCCATTTTCATAACCTGGAATCCTTCCATTGCAGCTTGAAGGGCACAGATAGGATCAATTTCAGTAACAATTACACGGGCTCCTGCACCTCTGAGGGATTTAGCAGAACCTTTTCCTACATCACCGAAACCAGCAACAACCGCTACCTTACCGGCCATCATGATATCAGTTGCACGACGAATCGCGTCTACCAAAGATTCTTTACAACCGTATAGATTATCGAATTTTGACTTCGTAACAGAGTCATTGATGTTAATAGCAGGAATCGGTAATGTACCGGCTTTCATGCGCTCATATAAGCGGTGAACACCAGTGGTAGTTTCTTCAGACAATCCACGGATACCTTTAACTAACTGAGGATAACGATCCAGAACCATGTTGGTGAGGTCACCGCCATCATCCAAAATCATATTCAATGGACGAGACTCATCTCCGAAGAACAAAGTCTGCTCAATACACCAGTCAAATTCCTGCTCATTCATCCCTTTCCAGGCGAATACCGGCGTACCTGCTGCAGCGATTGCAGAGGCGGCGTGGTCCTGGGTAGAAAAAATGTTGCAAGAAGACCAACGAACTTCAGCACCAAGGTCCACCAGGGTTTCAATCAGAACAGCAGTCTGAATGGTCATGTGGAGGCAACCGGCAATCCGGGCATCTTTCAAGGGCTTGGAGTGCTTGTACTCCTCACGGATGGCCATTAATCCGGGCATTTCGGCCTCAGCCAGACGAATTTCTTTGCGACCCCAGGCTGCGAGGGTAATGTCTTTGACTTTGTAGTCTTCTGTCTTAACCATTGTATTACTCATTACAGTTTTGTGTAAAATTACTTGATTTCAGGCATTTTAACAAATGCTTTTCTAATTCCGTTCAGAAAAAGGAAACCTTTCGACGAATAACCCTCAAATCCCCTGCATTCCTTATATTTGCACCGCAACTAATGAAAAAATCCGGTGATTAACGGCAAAAAAATCGTAGTGGTCATGCCCGCCTACAATGCGGAGAAGACCTTGAGGCAGACATGGGCGGAAATTCCCATGAACATTGTAGATGAAGTTATCTTGGTGGATGACTGCAGTCGGGATAATACCCTTCAGGTCGCCAAAGAACTTGGAATCCACCGCACCATTCGTCACGAAAACAACCGGGGTTATGGCGGAAATCAGAAAACCTGCTACACCGAAGCTCTTAAGGCCAACGCGGACATCGTTGTCATGCTTCATCCCGATTACCAATACACCCCTCTGCTGATAGAGGCAATGGTTTACCCCATCGCCCACGGTTTATTTGAGGTGATGTTGGGCTCCCGGATATTAGGTAAGGGGGCGCTTAAAGGCGGAATGCCGGTCTATAAATACATCGCCAACCGTCTCCTGACCTTTACGCAAAATGTCTTGATGGACCAAAAGTTAGCCGAATACCACACCGGCTACAGGGCCTTTTCCAAAAAAGTCCTGCTGGAATGTCCATTGGAAGAAAATTCCGATGACTTTGTCTTCGACAATGAAATGCTGGGACAGATTGCCTATGCAGGATTTGAAATCGGCGAAGTAACCTGCCCGACTAAGTACTTCAAGGAGGCCTCCTCCATTAATTTCCGACGCAGTGTTAAATATGGCATGGGCGTTCTCCGCGTTTCCTTCAGCTTTTTCCTCACCAAATTGGGATTGATGAAACCGAGTATTTTTGATTTTAAGAAGGGGAAAAGGTTGGCAGGTAAATAACCTCCTTACGAAGGTTTTTTCACGCTTGAATTGATTTCCTTTTCCAGAAAGTTAACAAGGTTTTGAAAAACCTATGGTCTGACTTTTCGAGGATTTCGAGTCATTATTGGTTTGATTTTTCGAGGAATTACCTTTTTTTGAAAAAAATATATCTAGAAGTTGGCACTTTAATTTCTGAATGATAATTCTTACACGAAACAACATTTAGAAATCAATTCACAATGGTAATTGTATGAAATGATATTTCAACCTGTAATAGTTAATGTGGAGTTGACCTAAATATCCTGATAGAACAAATAAAGAAAACGGAAAACTCATTTTGCTGAAACCTAGATAAAATCGAAGCTGCATGAATTATCTGAACACGAATGCCCTCTACATTATTATGAATTACATCCTCGCATCAGACTGGGAGACCGTTCCGGGAAGGATGAATACAATACCTGACTGCAGAAGGTTATGAAGGATGGATTGCATGCTTAGTTCAACTTTACTAAAAACTAGGGGTTAGATTTAGAACACTAGAACAATTGTTTCAATATTGACTCCTCGAATAAACTACCAAAATTGCTTGAAAACAAAATTTCTTCTAATTAGTACCTCTGCTCCAATTTTTTCAATCACAAACCATACCCTGAAAAAATGAATTAACTTAATGATTACGAGCCATATTAGACTCTGTGTAGGCACACCGAACACCCCCAAAATACTGATCCAAAACCCGATTAAAAACCGGAGAACAACCGGGTATGCCCGAAAATAAAGTCATGGAAGATCGGAGCTTAAAATCATCCGGACTACCCAAAATTTCGAAGGCTGTTTTTCCGGACACGCCCATCAAAGCCTCGCAAATTAAAACCAGGCGAGTCCCTAAAATAGGATGCGAGAGGTAAGCCACTGCTTCCTGTATATCTTTTATTCCATAATACTCCGCATTGCGACTGCTCCCCAAACCTCGCAACTGAGGAAATACATACCATATCCAGTGAGAGGTTTTTCTTCCCCTTCTTATCTCATCTAAGGCAGTATCATAATACGATTCCTGAGCATCTAAAAAACGCCTTAGATTCGACATATACTCCTCCTTTTCCTTAAGGGCTTTATATAACTGCAAATTTTCGGAATCAAAACACACAAAAACCACCCGTT
Organism: Bacteroidota bacterium; assembly: GCA_947459115.1. Taxonomy (GTDB): domain Bacteria; phylum Bacteroidota; class Bacteroidia; order J057; family RFSG01; genus CANHCC01. Next base: position 14,522 of record CANHCC010000049.1, read on the forward strand.
CTATTCCAGACTCAGGAGCAGACAGATAGTCTAATACAGCCTGATAGGCAATTACTGCAGCATCTGCTTTAGGAAAGCGAAATACACCTGTACTGATATTCGGAAATGAAACTGACTTTAATCCTAATTCTCCAGCCAATTGTAAACTGTGATAATAGGTCTGGTATAATAACAATCGTTCTTGTTTATGCCCGCCTTCCCAAACCGGACCAACAGCATGAATCACAAACTTGGCCGGCAAAGCACCTGCCACTGTTACAACAGCATGGCCAACTAGACAGCTACCCTTCTCTGCTCGAACTCTTAAAAAATCTTCACGCAATCCCGGCCCACCAGCACGATGAATCGCACCATCTACACCTCCCCCTATTCTTAACATATCATTGGCGGCATTCACAATACCATCCACAGGAATACAGGTGATATCCGCCTGAATAAATTCTATCATACTTTTCAGGTTAATCACATCGACAACTCAAAGCCCTGGTAAAATTACTTAAATTAATGCGTCGGAAAAAAATCAATAGACTTCGGAAACGAAGTTTAGATGATAAATCCAATTGGATAGGAAGCGTTTGAATAATCCAACACTAACCTAACAAGTATGTAAATAGACCCTATTCCAATTTTGATCTAGGTTTAAAAATAATCTCAAGTAAAACATCAATACTTAACAATCAATAGTTAAAAATCTGTGATTAAAGCAATACCGTCTAAATGAGATATAGTACCACTTTAATCACAGATTTCATTTCAATTACTGGTAAACTTTATTAAATATTATCATACCTGTAGAAATCTGAAAATCTCCTTTTACTGCCATCTTTGTATGTTACAATTATTCCTGACCCTGACCAAACTGCATCAATTGCTTCACCATGTGATTGTAGAGCCTTATAAGAAGAATTATCGTAATAAACCAGCACCCAACCCCTATCTAACTTTACTAATCCATACTCTCTACATTCTTGCCATGTTGCCATAATTTTTATTTTTTATTTGTTACGCCTACTCTTAAGATTTTCGGCTTACTCTGATTAGGGGTTAAAAACAAAACTAACTTAATGTCAAAGTTAATCGTCGTTACTTATTTCTTTTCCTTTTTTTCGAATTTTCGCCATCATGATATCTATATCAAATTGGCGTTCATTTAATCGCAATTCTAAAATACCTTTTAAGGCATCCATCTGATTACGGTAATAATTTATTAAATAGCTGTCCTTAGATTTTTCAATATCGTCGTAGAAATCTAAATCGTTGGGAGCA
>CANHCC010000050.1 GCA_947459115.1 Bacteroidota bacterium
GGATTAGAAGCAGCAGAGACTGGCTGGGCGTATATATCCGGGATTTGGATGTAAAGGAGGTCTTGGGTTGGGATAAGTGAGTAGAGTAGCAATAGAATTATTAACTTCAAATTCAAAATTAACCGGTTGCAGTACCCCACTTGAATCAGGGCCAATACAACCCATACGATCAGTGCTCATGAGCCAATTATCCTGAACAGTATTCCAATAACCGCCTGCCAGGATATAGCCTCCGAATTGGGATGTGTCAATGTCTTGGAAAAAAGATTGAAACTGATTAGACTTGACAATATAGTATTTCTCCCACATCAAATTACCATCATCAGAAATTTCACAAATCATTCCACCATCCGCCTTCACGGTTGGATATAAACCTACATTACTCTGTCCACAACCAATAATGTTACCATTGGCAGAAGTAACAAAACGAACATGGGAAATCAAACTTCGCTTCGGTATTAATTGTTTATTAAACTTTAAATTACCTGAAGAATCAAATTTTACTATATGAGGAATACGGTTTATAGTTAGGTCCTATTTGTAATGAAATGCAAAAATTGCAGTATCGTTTAATAAATGAACAGAACATGCAGAACCTATGGGATATTCTGAATCAATATTATTTATAAACCGAGTCCAACGAATATTCCCAGAAGCATCAATTTTACTAACAAATGGATGACCTATTCTCTGATATGGATAATAACCAATAATTCTATATCCACCAAATATCACATTGCCATAACTATCAATATCCATAGAAGAATTATATTCCGTCTGCCCAAAATTCCCATAACTCTTCTTCCAAAGTACATTACCCAAAGAATCAAATTTCATTTCAATAACATCCTGCATTGTACCTCTCATGCTGGATATTTCACCTGCAGCATACCAACTACCATCTGAAGCTTCTTGGGCATATAAGAATTTTTCGAACCGAGTGCTTGAAATTATTTTAGTGTACAATGTATCTCCTACCTGATTAAATCTCTACAATACTGCATCAACTTCGTTGTCTACATTGCGCATCAATGAACTTCCTAATATATAACCTCCATTCTTGAGTTGAGTTAATACCCCATAAATTCCACTGAAAAAAGAATGCGAAGTATCTCGTATAGCTTTGAAATAATCTGTATTGCCATATTTGTCCTGATGTCCAAAGAAAAAATAAACTTTCCAGGTGATTGAATCAGTACTTACACCTGCCACTACATATCCAGTACCATCCGTTTCTATATAATAAATCATCTCTCTTCCCTTATCCTAATCAATAGTTTTAGTAAAATATTGATTTTGGGCAGAGACAGACATCAAACCGAATACAATTATTATAAACAAACATATCGGTTTCATAGTTTGATCAGTTTAGAAGTTCTTTGAATGCCCATTTCAGAAATTGCCTTAATGGTATGTCTCATATCCTTTTCGCCAATACAGAATCCGTATAGCGCAGTTTCTCCTGAAAATCCCCCGGCGCCTGCTGATATATCTGGGAAACACTCACCTGTGCTCGTAAAGGGGTAATTAGGTTAAGAGAAAAGAGAAGAGAAGAGAAGCGTTGGGTATAATCTCTAACCCAAGGGTTGCAAAAAAATTAATTGTGCAAATTTTTAATATTATTTATTTTGAATTAGTTTGTCCAGATGGATGCATCAGGTTTCCCCACTCCCCCCTCCCTCTACCACTCCCCCTCCACCTCATTTAGCCCGTTTTATGTACTTTTGCAGCATGAATCCAAAAGGAAAACTGGTCATCATTGGAGGGGCGGTGGACAAAGGCAGTTTTACAGAGCAGCACTTTGATGAGAAAGTCGAAAAAAATCTGAACTTTTTTGAAACCGGAATTTTAAAACGCATTCTGACAGAATCCAGACACCTATCTGATTCCAGGATAGAAATCATTACCACTGCATCCAAAATACCCAGAGAAGTAGGTCCGGAATATGCCAAGGCCTATGCCTACCTGGGCGCCAAAAATGTAGGGGTGATGCACATCGAAAAAAGAGAAAGCACGGATCTTTCTGAAAACCTTCAACGCCTGTCGGAAGCAGATGTGGTGATGTTCACGGGTGGAGATCAACTGCGTCTGAGCTCTATCCTGGGCGGTACTCAGTTTCACGATTTGTTGCTGGAGAAATATCGGGGAGAGGATTTCATTTATGCCGGGACTTCTGCCGGGGCTGCGGCCGCTTCTACCCATATGATTTATCAGGGTTCAAGTCATGAGGCCCTGTGTAAGGGAGAGGTCAAAATCACTTCCGGTCTGGGACTGATTGACGAAATCATTGTGGACACACATTTTGTGCAAAGGGGGCGCATCGGAAGATTGTTTCAGGCGGTGGTGAGTAACCCGAGAATACTGGGCGTAGGTCTCGGTGAAGATACAGGTCTGCTTATTACTCAGGGTAAAACCATGGAAGCCATCGGCTCGGGCCTGGTTATCCTTGTAGATGGCAGACACATCAAAGATACCAACCTGACAGAAGTAGAACTTGGACAACCGATTTCCATCAAGAATCTCGTGGTGCATGTGATGAGCATGTATGATCTGTATGACCTCAAAACCCATAGCATGAGCATTCATAACACCCTTCAAACCTACGAAGTATGAGAATGATGATTCATGGAGGATTCTTTACCGAATCTCATACCGACCCCGAAACGAAGCTGGCCAAGCAGGAGGCTTTAAAACGAATCATTTTACAAGGCTATGAATGGCTTCAACAGCATAGTGCTGCTGAAACGGTCGTAAAAGTGGTAGAACTGTTGGAAGATGATGCGTTGTTCAATGCCGGTACCGGCTCTCAGATTCAGAGAGATGGAAAAGTCAGAATGAGTGCCTCTATTATGGACGGCCACACCCGGAAATTTTATGGGGTTCTGAACATTGAAGGCGTTCGTCATCCGGTGAGAGTTGCAGCGCTATTGAAGCAAGAGGAAGACAGAGTACTGGGGGGCGAAATGGCAACAGAATATGCCCGTAAGCAAGGTATAGAGGCCTATGACCCCAGGATTCCTCAGAGGATACAGGAATTTGAAGCAAAGCAGAAGTCTCATGGCACCGGCACCGTGGGTTGTGTAGCCCTGGATGCACAAGGGTATTTGGCCTCAGCCACTTCGACGGGAGGCAAAGGTTTTGAAATACCTGGTCGTATATCGGATTCCGGCACGACAGCCGGAAATTTTGCTTCTCCCGTATGTGGGGTAAGCTGCACGGGCGTAGGGGAAGACATTGTGAGTGTGGCCTTAGCCTCCGGTATCGTTACCCGTGTAAAAGATGGACATAGCCTGAAAGAGGCCTTCCGCCGAGGCTTTGAAGAATTAAAAGAGATTGATGGTTTTGCCGGAGCTATTGGCATAGATCATCAGGGAAACATGTGGCATCAAGACTCACATCCCAGCATGGTATTTGCCGCCTATGACGGTGAAACCTTAACCCTTTTTCAATAACCCCTATGGCCTATCATCCCAATGATCATTACGCCCGAAAGGCAAAGAAGGAACATTTTGCCGCCCGCTCTGTCTATAAGCTGGAAGAAATAGACAAGCGCTTTAAGCTGATTCGTCAGGGCGATAAGATTATTGACCTGGGTTGTTCTCCGGGCTCCTGGTCTCAGTATGCCTCACAGAAGATTGGGAACAAAGGTCGCATTCTGGGTCTGGATCTGACCCAGATGAAGATAGATCTACCCAATGCCATTTTTGTGAAAGCCAACATCCTGGAAACTGATATCACAGCTCTACTGAACGAATATGAGATGGGATCGGTGGTGGATGCAGTAATTTCGGACATGGCCCCCAAAACGACAGGCGTTAAATTTACCGATCAATGTCGCTCCCTTGAATTATGTGAGATGGCCTTAATGGTGGCCCGAAAGCACTTGAAACTCGGGGGATTTTTTGTGTGTAAGATCTTTGACGGGCCCGATGTTCAACATTTTCGGGCGGATATGAAGAAGTCCTTCCGGAAGATTGAGATGCTAAAACCCGAGAGTACGCGAAAAGAAAGCAAGGAGTTCTTTTTTATCGGGCTTGATTTTCAGGCGGAAAGAAAGGAAAATGAAAAATCCTGAGCGGAAAGGGTTAAAGGTAGCATAAATGATGTACTTTTGTAGTGGCAAGTCATTAAGACCAGATCCCTGCCAACTCCGCCAGGTCCGGAAGGAAGCAACGGCCGCAGGTTGATCGGTGCTATAATGGCTTGCTATTTTTTTTTTCAATTTTTGTGATTGTTGCAAACATTGAAAAACCCAAATAATCAAAGGATTCCACAAAAGCTTAAAATCCGAATGGATACATACCGAGTTGTAGGTGTCGATTATCGGGATTTGATGCGTTATAACAACTTTGGCTTGCACCAAGCGGAGGCTTGCACCAAGCGGGGGCTTGCACCAAGCGGAGGCTTGCACCAAGCGGAGGCTTAAACCCCATAAAAAACCCGGACAGAATTCATTTCCATCCGGGTTTTCATTCTATTAAAATTTCCTCGTTTACTTTACAATCAACTTCCGACTATACCGTTGTCCATCCTTGCTATCCGCCACAAGGAAATAAATCCCCTTGCCCAAATCGCCTAGATCAACCTCTACAACATCGTTATTCAGCGTAAGAACCTCCGCACCCAAAGCATTTAATACAGACAGCTGACTGTTTTCCCGGATTCTGTAATCGAGAGTCACCTTAAACACCCCATCTGCAGAGGGATTAGGATACACCTGTATAGCAGCTTCTGCATCAATCAGATTAGCATTACCGGTTAGAGCATAAGAGTTCAGAAGATTCGATCTCGTTGCGGTGGTGAGGAAATTCAGCATGCGGGCTTTTTGACCTGATGTAAACATATACATACAACGATCATCAGTGTAGTCCATGTAGTTCATGTGCATGTCTCCGCCTTCTGTATTGTTGTTGGCCCCATTGTTACAACTTATTTGAGGGTAAGCCGGACAACCATAATTGGCATCCTGAGAAACAGGCGTATCGTTTACAAAATCGTTTCCACAATTGGCATCGCCCCAGATATGCCATAATCCAAACCAGTGACCCACCTCATGTGTAGCCGTTCTACCACGATTATAAGGAGATTGAGAGCCGGTACCCTGGGTACCGAAATATCGATAATCAACCACAACGCCATCCGATCCGGCAGGTCCACCTGGCATTTGAGCGTATCCTAATACAGACCCACTCAAGCGACCGGTCCAAATATTGAGGTAATTATTTCTGTCCCAAATGTCCTTTCCCCCCTGGGCGGTACTTTTAATGGTATTATCCAAAGGAAATGAGGTTACGGTAGTTTTGGTATAGGTTACCCCTGTGGTTGGCTGCATATTCGGATCCAGATTTGCCAAAACAAAACGAATACCAACAGACCCTGCCACCGGACGATAATATGCCGGAATCAAATTGGTATCTGCATTCTCAAAATTATAATCCGCATTCAGAGAATTAATGTTACTGAGAATACGCGTCATACTCAGGCTATCTGTTACAGACCTATATAACACATGCACTACCACAGGGATATTGATGGTATTTGTGGTTTTATCGTAATTCCTGAAATCCCCTCTAATGAGAGATTCCTGAAGGTGGGCTTCTATCCCTTGAGGAGATAAATCCATATTGGGATTATTTTGCTGTAGGTACTGCCGATAAACTTCCGAGCCACAAGTTCTATGGGCAGGCGTAGGAGAAAGCGCATCGTCCGTATCCGGAACAAACTGAGCAAAGGATATCAGAGGCACAAATGCAAGGCATAAGGCTATTCCGGCGAAATACTGTTTCATAATATGCGAAGTGATTCTAAACAAAAATAAAGATTAACGGGAAATAACCATTTTACGGCGGAAGACCCTTTCATTCTCGCCCGTAATATGGAGCACATACACACCGGGTGCAATTCTGCTTACATCGAGAGAAGACGATGGAGACTCTAACTGATTTTCGAGGATTAATTTCCCGGAAATATCAAACAATTGGACTGAGTACTTTCCAACATTTCCAATCTCTGAACGAATCATTAATCGATCGGCAGCGGGATTAGGATAGATTGACCAGTCATTGTTTTCCAAATCCTGACGAGAAGTAAGTGCATCCACTGTTACGACGACATCCACGGAGGTCTGACATCCCTGATTATCGGTGGCAGTCACCGTGTAGGTGGTTGTGGCAGTTGGAGAAGCAATAACGGTGGCACCGGTTGTCGTATTTAAGCCGGTAGAGGGAGACCAGGAATAGGTAGTACCTCCGATAGCGGTCAATGTGGTATTTCCTCCCGTAATGATAGTGTCTGCAGGAGGATTTACAAGAATGATGGGAGCAGTGATGGTAATCATGTTATTCATAATGACGGTATCATTACCGTTACATCCAACCGCAATAAGAGAAATAGGAAAGCTACCTGTGTTGGGATAAGTCACAACAGGGTCTGTTTGTAAAGAGGATGAAGGACTACCGCCTTGCATGGTCCAGATATAATTCAGCGCATCCTGAGAGGTGTTGGTCAGGTTTATAGTAACGCCCGGGCAGCCGGACAATGGCGACGCAGTAAATCCTGCGGTAGGAATCACATTGGTTACTACAGAGAAATTGACAATCGCAGTGTTACTACAGCCTGCCGAATTGGTTCCAGTAACAGTGTACACTTGAGAGGAAGTCCCATTTGCAATGACCGAAGCACCTGTGGTTGTACTAAGACCTGTAGAAGGACTCCAAGAATAAGAAGTGCCCCCTGTTGCCGTGAAAGTTGCATTATTGCCAGGGCAAACGGAAACAGTAGAAGGCGTTGCATTAATCGCAGGAGTGGAAGACACCACAATGGCTGCACTTTGAGTTGTTGTAGCACTGGCAAGGCAAGAACCTACAGCGGTAAGAGTAACACTGTAAGTACCAGCATTCAAGTAAGATACTTGCTGATTTTGTCCGGTTGCTGTAGCCGGAGTTCCGCTCGGGAAGGTCCAGCTATAAACCTGAGCATTTGTGGCGTTTCCAATAAGATTTACAGTATCACCGACGCAGATATTGGGATTCACAACCGTAAAGGCAGAAGTAGGGGGCGTATTGGTGGTCAAAGGATAAATGCCGAGATTGAGGTCAATGCCAAAGCTATTCGTGGCATCGTTCATATTGTACCAATTCCCACCAAATAATTCCCAGGCAAGACCTGGTACGGTATGTCCGATGGTATCGGATACAACGGCAACCGTATCACCCGCAGTGGAGGGGATCGTAAACCCGGCATAAAAAGGCCCGGTAATAGGGACGGGATTGGCAAAGACCGCTGTCGTGGGCAACCCGGCATTTCCATTGGTAATGATGTCAGTGATTAAAACGGTTTGAGAACCGATGATGGTGCCCGGGGCACCGGAAGGACCGGTATTATCCCAAATATTAAATTGAACCGTAGAAGTATTCGATGCCGCAGTGGCAGCGCCAAATTCTATCATAACCCCTGTAATATGTGTAGCGGCGCCGGATGAGGCTATGTAAACAGCTTTAGCCTGATCGCCAAATTGATTGGTTCCTGTCACAAAACCACCATTGTTAGGCACACTGTAAAGAACGATAGAATCCAAGGGGTAATTTAGGGTATCACATGCGCCCGCTCCCCCGGGGTTAACCACATTGATGTAAGCGGTTTTAGTTTCGGTATCGGAGCCATTTCCATTCGTAGCAGTTAGGCTAACCTGATAAATTCCAGGCGTTGAATAAACAATACCGGATGGGTTTTGCAAAGTAGAGGTCCCTGGTGTGCCCCCAGGAAATGTCCAGGACCAAGAAGTAGGATTGTAGAGACTCAGGTCTGTAAAATTTACGCTACCTCCGGCCAGAACGATTTGCGTGTTGGCCGAAAAGTCCGCATTAGGTGGCGCATTCAAAGGGGTACATCCATCTGAAGTGAGCAGACCTGTGCGTTGACTATTTAAGGCTGCCAACATTCTGGTAGATTGCCCGGCAGTAAACATATGCATACAGTTATCATCTGTATAATCCATGTAGTTCATGAACATATCCCCATCAGGACCATTGTTGCAGGTTACATTGGGGAAGGAGGGGCAACCATAGTTGGCAGCTTGAGAGGTAGGGGTGTCATTCACAAAATCATTCCCACAATTGGCGTCACCCCAGACATGACGGAGATTAAGCCAATGTCCAACTTCATGAGTAGCGGTTCTCCCTTTGTTGTAGGGCGCCTGAGCTGTTCCAATGTTTCCAAAATATTTATATCCAACAACTACACCATCTGTGGCAGATGAACCACCGGGGAATTGAGCATACCCTAAAGTACCGCCGCTCATATTACAAACCCAGATGTTCAAATATTTATTGGCAGGCCAGGGACTCTTTCCACCACTTGAATTGGACTTTACGCCGTTGTTAGTGGAAAATGAGGTTACAGTGGTTTGGGTCCGGGTAATTCCGTTGGTTGGGTTACCGGATGGGTCTTGCACAGCCATACAAAATTCGATCTGAGCATCTGCGGCAAGACCACTAAATGCACCCGGAACATTGGTAATATCTGCATTTAACTTGCGAAAGTCTTCATTCAGTATCGCAATCTGAGAGAGAATTTGCGCATCAGAAATATTCTCTGCTGTTGTGCGATACACCACATGCACAACGACAGGAATGGTGACAACGGCTTGGGTTTTATGAGCTGCATGTGCCGCTTCAAAAGTTTGGGTTTCTACCTCTAGTTGATCCAGTCTGGCTTTCCAGGCAGGATCGTTTTGAAGCATTTGATCCATGTATTCTGTTGTCCCACAATTTCGGCGGGCAGGTAACAGATTGTCTTTTAGCACATCCCCTTCGGCTCTTGTCAGTTGCTGAGGCAAAGGGGCCTTATTACCCTGAAAAGGAATAGCAGTGACAAAAGACTTTTGAGCTGAAAGTGTAAGCGTTGAGAAAATCCAAAAGGCGAGCGAGAGCAGATGTAAGCTTTTCTTCATGAGGCAGAAATGTAGTTAAAGTAAAATTACGAATGTTCCGGGAATTGGTTCCGCAAAATATTTCACAAAATACTTTCGAAATTTATGTTGCGTGAGACAAATCTCAAAATACTCCCGTTCATCGTTCAATATTGACTATTGGGAGGTTTAAATATCCCTCCCATGGATTCATTTTAATCCGAATTTATAATTTGTAGGCAAAAGATTCTTTTTTGTAGAATATAAATTCAATAAAATCTTTTTGTTTGTAATTTCGTCTAAATATCTTCTTAAATATGAAGCTGACCTTTTATCTTGCATATTTCCTTTTGTCAATTCCTTACCTGACATCGGCACAAACTTTTAGTCCGGATTATAAAGACGGTCAGATTTATTTAAAATTCCGGGAGGACTTTGAGGCGAATTATCCTTCAAATTTGATGGATGCAAATTCAAGCCTAAGAATTCCGGATAGCCTCGTTCAACAGTATCAAATTTATTCGGCGGAGTTGGCTTTCCCTTTGTTAAAATATAAGCCTTTGCAAAGGAGTTATCGCATTAAATTTTCGGATCCAACCCAGGTATTTGCCGTTCTGAATGCCCTGAAGCAACTTCCCGTGGTAGCCTTTACGGAAAGAGTACCAGAGTATTATTCAACACTTACCCCGAATGACCCCAGTTTTACTGTGAATACTACCACCCAATGGGGATTATATAAAATCCAAGCCCCACTGGCATGGGACATTACCACTGGCAATTCCAATGTGATTGTTGCAGTAGTAGATGATGCGGTGAAGATTAACCATCAAGATTTAGTAGGTAATCTATGGACTAATCCTTTGGAAATTCCGGGTAACGGGATAGATGAGGACATGAATGGATATATTGATGATGTGAATGGCTGGGATCCCGCGGACCGTGACAATGATCCTAATCCTCCGGGCACAGCTACGAACTCCAATTTCACGCATGGTACGCATTGTGCCGGTATAGTGGCTGCAAAAACCAATAATGGCATCGGTGTTGCCTCCATCGGATTCAATATTTCCTACATACCGGTGAAGTGCAAGCTAAGTTCGACCTCTGGCAGCTCTATTCAGGCAGCGATGGAAGGAGTTCAATATGCTTTAAATACCCCTGCCAAAGTGATAAGTATGTCCTGGGGCGGGAGTTCTTCTTCATCGGTTGAGCAATTGGTATTTGATTACGCCTGGCAGTCCGGAGTGGCGCTGATTGCCGCAGCGGGCAATAATGGAAATCAAACGCCATTTTATCCGGCGAATTATAACCATGTTCTCGCCATTGGCAATACGGCTTCTTCTGATGCCAGATCTCCCTCCTCCAACTATGGCAACTGGATAGATTTGATGGCACCAGGAACTAATATTTATAACTGCTTGGCCGGATCTACAAGTTCCTACGGCAATCAAACCGGTACAAGTATGGCCTGCCCCATGGTAGCAGGAACAGCCGGTTTACTGTTGTCGGTTAATCCCGGCTTGTCTCCGGATATGATATACAAATGCCTGAAAGATTCAGCCGATAACATTAACGCACAAAACACAACTATTGTGGGTTTAATAGGCGCCGGAAGATTAAATGCCAAACGATCGTTAGGCTGTGCAGTAAATGGATTCAAACCCATCGCAAGATTTACAGAAAACAACAACAGCGTTTGTACCAATACGCCAATTCAATTTACCGACCAATCTTTTGGTAGTCCAACCGCCTGGTCCTGGTCCTTTCAGGGAGGAAGCCCGGCAACTTCCACGCTTCAAAATCCGGTAGTAAGCTGGACTACGCCCGGTACTTATACCGTAGAACTTCGTGCAAGCAATGCAAGAGGATCCGATACGCTTACCCGTACAAATTATATCCTTGTTTTAGGGAGTGGACAGCCCCTACCCTTTTCAGAGGACTTTGAAAGTAACACCTTCGGCACAAACAATTGGTTCATCCATAATCCGGATAGCCTATTTACCTGGGAGATTTTTACCACGGGGGGGAATCCACTTGGCGGGAATAAATCTGCTCGGATTTCTTTTTATAATTATCCCTTTAATGGTAGAAGAGATGGCATGGTTACCCCTTCTTTTGATTTAACTCAGTATTCCTCCGCAAAATTGGGCTTCAGCCGGGCGTTCCGTCAATATCCCGCCTTGAATGATTCTTTGCTGGTAAAGGTTTCAACAGATTGTGGCGTGACCTGGCCGGTTACGCTGTTAAATTTGGGTGGCAATACCTTGAGTACCACCTCGACGCTTAATACCGAATTTACCCCTGCTAATGCAACCCATTGGTGTGGTAGCTCAGTAAATTGTGACACCCTTTTATTAAATGGATTTCTTACCAACAATTCCGTTAGGGTTAAATTTGAAAGTGTCAATTATTATGGCAACAACTTGTATCTGGATAATATTCAGATTACCGGTGCACCGAAATCAAATTTCACAGCGAACCAAACGACGATATGTATCGGACAGAGCATTCAATTTCAGGAAACCTCCACAGGCGGGGCCACGAATTACAATTGGAGTTTTCCGGGCGGTAGCATCGGCAGCAGTACCCTTCCCTCTCCTACAGTAACCTATATGACGGCCGGAACCTATCAAGTCAGTCTGACGGTAAGCAATGCTTTCGGCAGTCATTCAGTCAGCAGAACCGGATATATCATTGTAGGCGGCGGTCTCACAGCCTCTGTAACCGCCCCCGGATCCTTACTATGCAATAGTTCTGCACCTGTGGTATTAACGACCGCTCCAACGGGCGGAATCCTCAGTGGTCCCGGCGTTTTATCCGGACAATTTAATCCCGCCATTGCAGGCATTGGCAATCATCGCATTTATTACACCTATACAGATCCGAATGGATGCAGTGCTCAAGATTCTACCGACATACAGGTAGTGGCTTCAACGCCCGGCAACATTACCGGGCTGACCTCTTCCGTATGCATTAGTTCCCCACCTATGACGATGATCGGAACCCCAACCGGAGGAACTTTCAACGGTCCCGGTGTTTCAGGATCTCAATTTAATCCCGCTACAGCCGGTAACGGAAACCATCAGGTCAATTATGTATATACCGATATTAGCGGATGTATTGGTCAGGCCAGCCAGATTGTAAGTGTTACGACAGCAAGTTCTGCTACCATTACAGCCCCTGCCACCTTATGTCGCAATGCCATTCCCGTGAATATTTCCGGCTTACCGGGGGGAGGTAGCTTTAGCGGCCCCGGAGTGGTTGGCACAACCTTTGACCCCTCTGCCCTGAATCCGGGTGCCTACACGCTTTCATATGCCTATACCAGCAATGGCTGTAATGGAAATGCAACCAAAGTTATTCAGGTATTGCCTTTGCCCTCTGTTTCTGTAAGCAGCCCTTCCCCTGGCCCCTGGTGTGTTCAGGAACCGGGGTTTATTCTTAACACAATTCCGGCTACAGGGGGTTCTATTAACGGACCAGGACTTAGTGGGAATATCTTTTACCCTCAGCAGGCCGGTGTTGGGAACCATGTAATTTCTTACACCTATACCGGCACCAACGGGTGTAGCAACAGTGCAACGGTTACCCTAACGGTTACGCCTCCACCTTCGCCTTCTATTACTCAGGGAAGCTTTATCAATATCTGTGGTAGTGGCTTTCTCTCTGTACCCGGAACAGGCCCCTTTCAATGGTATCTGAATGGAAATCCGATTCCGAATGCGACAGGTAATTCCTATCTCCCTACTCAGTCAGGAAGTTATACTGTGATGCAAACCCAAAGCACCTGCACAGGCATGAGCAGCCCTATAGCCGTAAGTTATGCGCCATTATCTGTTGCCAACTTTAACCATGTCGTGAATGGCATGACAGCAAACTTCTCCAATACCTCTCAAAGTGCAACTACCTACAATTGGGATTTTGGAGATGGGAACGTCTCTACCCAAACCTCCCCTTCGCATACCTATACCGCCAATGGCTTGTATATGGTAACCCTGACCGCCAATAACATTCATTGTACGGATGTCATGACAGACAGTGTGTGGATTGGCAATGTCAGCAACAGCAGAGAAGAAGAAAAAGAAAACATCAGGCTTTACCCCAATCCGGTTCAAAATCTATTATCCATTTATTTAGGAACAAGCATTCAGGATACAGAATTAGAAGTAAGCATACTGGATGCCTCCGGCCGGGAATTGATGCGCACCATCGAAACGATTCGGGAACAAGAGATTCGGGTTTCCCTCAACTTAAGTTCCGGGATTTATCTGGTCCAATTAAGCAACAAGCAGGGCATACCAATTCACCGGGAAAAATTTGTGGTGAAAAATTAAAGGATTGTGCGCTCCCCGAATTAGAATCTGCCCAAGGAAAATAGACTATTGTGTAGCTTGGCGGAGATACTCGCGTAATGCAGAATCATCACCATCTATATTTTCCGCAACCTTAATCCCTTGTTCAGAGATGCTTTGAGCTTCGGATTTTTTTCCTGCAGCGAGATAAATGTAAGCCATCATTTCATAATTTTTGAGGGACTTATCCTGCTCTAAAACTGAATTCATCCAGGTAATGGCCTTATCTAATTTATCAGGCTGACGCGTATTGGCAAGCTCCATGGCATATGCAGATTTTTTCTCCATATCCCTGCTACCATAAGTCTCAATATATTGAATCATGGCAGAAAAGTATTTTTCTCTATCGGAATTGTTGGCATTTTTCAATATCTCTGCATAGGCAAGGAATTGGCTACGCAAGGGCTCCTGAAATTGTCTAAGATCGGTCATGACCGAATCGGCCAGGAGGTTCATATTATTGCCGACTGCATATTGCAGAGTCCTAAAGAGCGTGGAAGAAATAAAATCATTTATGGATTCAGCCGGAGCAACCGTGTAGAATTTTTCCCGGTTAGCGAGTAAAACCTTAAAGGCTTCTCCTCTGTACCCGGATTGGGCTCTAAGAATAAAATCATAATTTTCTTTACGAATTAAGGCATTACCCTCCTGAGTTTTCAGGTATTCTTTTTCAAGATTGGCATCCGGGGCACCGGCTTCAGCGAGTCCCAAGGCCAGGTTATATAAAATTTGAGGTTCTCGGTTTCCGGTCTGGTACTTGAGAATGTTGGTAACCAGCTGACGCGTCGTATCCAGAGCAGCGGCCCCATCTGCGATAAATTGAGGCCCTTGTTTGTAACCAACCGTTCTATGCAACATCCTACCCTCTGCATTGAAAAACAAATAAGAAGGATACACGCCAACTTGAAAGGTGCGGGCAAAATCCACTCCATCTCCCTTCTCCATATTGAGTTTATAATTAATAAAATTGCGGTTGTAGAATGCCCCAACCTCCGGTAAAGGAAACACATTTTTCACCATCATTTTGCAGGGACCACACCAATCGGTATAAGCATCTACAAATATATTTTTGTTCTCTGCTTTGGCCTTTTCCAACACTTTAGCCCATGGTCCCTCAAAGAAAACCATACCTTGAGAAAATACACTCCGGGTAAAAATCAGACATAAAACGGCAATACAAATTCTTTTATTCATATATCAAAATTACATATTCTGAATTTAATTAAATATCCTGGAAGATTTGAAACCCTTAGTAGGCGAGACCCCAATTAATCTCTACCTTTCAATTGGAAACAAACTTAGGAATTAGCGCCACCTGATTCTACCTCTCCCGGCCCCTAAAGATTGATCCCTTCGCTGTGGAATGAACATCTTCCGTTACAAATAAAACGCCAAGGCTAGCCCGTAACATAGGGTATTGCCATATCTTTCACCTGCTAACGAAGAATAATTTGAATACCAGTAATTGCGCCCTAAAGGTAGGCCTGATTGAAGCGAAAAACTCAGTAAAAACCTAAACGGATTGTCGGTGGAGGGGAATTTTTTTAAGATAAAATACCGCTCAACATTAAT
This sequence comes from Bacteroidota bacterium, assembly GCA_947459115.1. GTDB lineage: Bacteria > Bacteroidota > Bacteroidia > J057 > RFSG01 > CANHCC01. Next base: position 14,833 of record CANHCC010000050.1, read on the forward strand.
TCCTGCAACACCTGAAAATACAAACCCCGTAGAGCGTTGTCCCGGCCTTGGATTTTGTAAATTTTTCCCTAACGAGCCACTTAAATTCCCATAACCCATCGTAAAAATATCAGACCGATACGCAATAAAAGGCATAAGCCGGATACCATGCTGCAAATGAAACTGCCTCCCCCAACCTGCTTGAACAAAGCCTAAACTGGCATTCAAATATTTATTATCCACCTGATTTAAAGAGGCCTCATAATGATCAAAATTAGGCGTAATAGCATAGGTAAAAAACCCATAATGTCGGGATTTCAAGAGATTCTTTCGAATGGTCATCGCCGTAAATTTCCAGGTTTCCGGAAGGGGCTTATAATTATGAAAAGCCAATAACCCATTCAGGCGATTCAAATCATATTGACCCACGGTTAAACCGATTGAAAATAAGGTTTCCCTTTGAGCCCCAGGGGTGTTTGTGGCGCCTAATTTTGAGGTACCCACAAAAAGTAAGCTCACGAAAAGTAGATTAATCGTACGATACATAAAGTCTAATTCTTGCAAAAATAATGGGATTTAATTTCTTTACTGTGCAAGACGCGTTAGGGCCATCTTCGATTGTATTATCAGGTGTTTTACCTCATCCTCTCTCAAAATTTTAAGACCACAACAAAAACGCCGAAGTTTCCTCCGGCGTTTTTGTTGTGGCATTGAATTAACTTCTGATTATTTCACCACCACCCGCTCGACTTTCTCTATCCCCTCTCCCATCACTTTTATCATATACACGCCTTTCGCCAGATGACGGAAATCCAGATCCCAGTATATACTGCCGGGTTCTTTACTTTCCTTGCCCTGCATCAGTATCGTGTGGCCTAACACATCGAGTACCATCAGCTGGTAAGTAC
>CANHCC010000051.1 GCA_947459115.1 Bacteroidota bacterium
GCACCAGGCGAGGGCGGCATCCAGTTGATGGGTGTTTTCCGGCAGGTAGATTTTGAGTCCGGTTTTTTCTGAAATCTGCTTTTGAAACAGGGGAAGCGAGTCCTGAGATTTTTTATATCCCAATTCTTTCCAGTTCCAGATTTCTGCCAGCTTTCCGGGATAGGCCTCATAAAAAGGGAGTTCCGGATGTAAATGGTCTAATCGCATGCTTCTTGCTGTGAGGCCCCCTAAAAACAGGGGAGACATAGCCTGAGTTTCCCTATCTGCTACCCGATAAAAGAAGTCGGAGTGCCGGGATGCCTCCCGATATACCATGGGTAAGGACAATGGCGCGTCAATAAATACTGCATCCGGCTTTAATTCCCGGATGAATTGAGAAATCAATTGGTCTGCGTCTTCATTTTTCAGGGACTGATGAAATCGAAGCGTATTGTTCTCCTGCCAGCAAATAACGGTGGTTCCGGCAGTTTTGCTGCCAAAATCAATCCCAAGGTGTTTCAGGCGCATTGGTTTGGACTTCATGTCAATCAGTATTTGGTATGTATGAAAAGTATAAACCGAATTTAAAGTTCAGAATGGATATAAATTATTGAATCTGAAAAAGAATTTCGTGTAGGAATTATTTTTGAAATATTTTTGCACGATGAAGCAATCCAGATATGCCACCCTGAGCGGGATTCAATGGTTAATCCCCATTGGGATTTTAGTCTTGATTTGTGGTGCATACATGGAAGTCAACAAATTGGATTTTACCAATTGGGATGACCCGGTTTATGTCAAGGACAACAGTTTGATTCGGCATACGGATAATGCCGGCATTCACAAAATGTTTACGACTTATGTGTCGGGAAATTATCACCCTTTGACCATTGCCAGCCTTGCATGGGATTATCAGAGAGGCGGACTTAAGCCGGAGGTTTACCATCAAACCAACCTTGTGCTTCATGTATTAAATGTGGCCTTAGTGTTTTTTATATTTTTCCGATTACTAAAAGGAGAATGGTTTCCTGTTATCCTGATTAGTTTGTTCTTTGGTTTACACCCGATGAAAGTAGAATCTGTTGCCTGGGTGTCGGAGCGTAAAGATGTGTTGTACGCATTTTTCTGGTTAGCCGCCTGGCTATCTTATATTCATTATCGTCAAAGTGGTAAAGTCATTTATTTTATTTTAACACACGGATTATTTTTATTTTCCTTGCTATCCAAGGCGATGGCAGTAACCCTGATTCCTGCATTAATTCTTACCGATTTTTTAATGGATCGGCCCTGGTCATGGCGGTGGATTAAGGAAAAAGTATTTATGACATTACCCGCTATTGGAGCAGGTATCGTTGCTATTCTGGCACAAAAGGAAGCCTCTGCCATAGGGAATTCGGAGTATTATACTCCCTTTCATCAATTCCTGACGGCCTGTCACGGGATATTATTTTATTTGGGTAAAGCCTTTTTGCCCTTGAATTTATGTGCGTTTTATCCATATCCACCCAAGGACACCTTGCCCATTCTGTTCATGGTTGCCCCTTTTTTGGTGTTGGGACTCATGATTGGAATAGGTTTGATCTGGCAAAAAACCGGGTTTCGTCCATTGATGTTTGGGGCCTTGTTTTATCTCATCTTGCTGTTCCCTGTGCTTCAATGGTTGCCGGTTGGGAATGCCATTGCTGCAGATCGGTATTTTTATTTATCCTCTATTGGTGTCATTGTGCCACTTGCTGTTTTTTTAACCAATTGGATCAAACAGAAAAGTACCTATCGGTGGCCCATCTATTTAGGTTGTGTGGCATTATTGGCATGGTTTGGCATTTTGACTCGTACCCAGGTTAAAACCTGGCAAAACAGCATTACCTTATTTACCCGCGTTGCAGAATTGTATCCCAATATTCCAGAGCCCTATAATAACCTGGGGATTGAGTGGGGGAAACAGGGGAATCAAAGAAAAGCCATAGAGAACTATCTGAAAGTAGTGAGTATTCAACCGGATTTTGGTTTGGCTTATAATAATCTTGGCAATGCCTACGGGATGTTAGGTCAATATGATTCAGCTTATTTTTATCTGGAAAAGGCTTTGCAAATAAAACCCTCCGCCAATGCGTGGAGTAATATGGGTAATGCTCTGGGGATGTTAGGAAAAAGGGATGAGGCAAGGCAGGCGTTTTTGAAATCGATCGAGTTGGATCCGGGATTTCATGAGTCATATCACAACCTTGGGGCAAGTTATGCAATGGCTGGTGATTTTACTACCGCAGTTCCTTACTTTAAGAAGTCTCTGGAAATTCTACCGGATTATGCAGAGGCCTGGCGTAGTTTGGGAATTACTTATCAATATCTTGGCGACAGTACGGAAGCGAGAAGGTGCTTGCAGCAGGCTGAGAGATTTGGTAAGCGGTAGGATGATTAATGTGCCTCCAGCCAGTTTTTACCAGAGCCTATGCCTACTTCCAGTGGTATACTGAAAGGTAGGGCGTGTTTCATTTCTTCGAGTACGAGCGTTTTAAGGGATTCTAATTCCGGGATATAGACATCGAAGAGTAATTCATCATGGACCTGTAACACCATACGACTGCGGAGTTGTGCGGCTTTCATTTTTTCATGAATGCGTATCATGGCAACTTTAATCATATCGGCAGCTGTTCCTTGGATAGGGGAATTAATGGCATTTCGTTCTGCAAACCCTCGCACGGTGGCATTTTGAGAATTGATGTCCGCGAGATAGCGTTTGCGTCCCGACCAGGTTTTTGCATAGCCGGTGCTACGGGCGCTTTCAATACTTTCGTTCATGTAGGTTTTTATACCGGGGTATTTCTCGAAATAACTATCGATAATATCCTTAGCTTCTTTACGTGAAATTTTTAGTCTCTGAGATAGACCAAAAGCGGAAATGCCGTAGATGATACCGAAATTTACCATCTTGGCTTTGCTTCTCATATCTGAATTAACGAGTGAGAGGGGTACTCCAAATACTTTTGCGGCTGTTGCCTGATGAATGTCTGCACCAGAAAGAAAAGCTTCCCGCATACCTTCATCCCCACTGAGTTCGGCCATAATGCGCAATTCAATTTGAGAGTAATCCGCAGACAATAGAATATGTTGATCGTCTCTTGGGACAAAAGCTCTTCTGACTTCCCTTCCTTTTTCAGAACGAATGGGTATATTTTGCAGATTCGGGTTATTAGAGCTCAGACGCCCTGTGGCTGCAACGGCTTGAGAAAAGGTCGTATGGACTCGACCCGTTTTGGGGTGAATCAAGGCTGGAAGGGCATCTACATAAGTTGCTTTCAGTTTGTTAAGCTGTCTGTATTCCAGGATTTTTGCAGGTAGTTCATGTGACCAGGACAATTGTTGAAGTACTTCCTCGTTGGTGGAGTATTGTCCTGTTTTAGTTTTCTTACCGGTATCTAGTTGGAGTTTTCCAAAAATAATATCCCCCAATTGTTTCGGAGAGTTGATATTGAATTTTTCACCGGCCATATCCCAAATTTCTTCCTCGGCTTGTTGAATATTCAATCCAAGATCTTTCGAGTACTCTTGTAGGCCGATTTCATCAATTCGAATGCCTTCAAATTCCATATCAAGAAGGACCGGGAGTAGAGGCATTTCAATATCCGTAAATATGTTTACTACTTCGGTTTTGTTGAGAGATTCATCGAGCGGCGTTTTGAGTTGTAAGGTTACATCCGCATCTTCGCAAGCGTATGGAACAATTTCCTCCAATGCAACTTCTCGCATAGATAATTGTCCTTTACCCTTTTTGCCGATGAGGGTGGTAATGGATACTGGTTCATAGGCCAGGAATTGTCGAGCCATTGCATCCATGCCGTGTTTACCGTCAGGTTCGGTTACATAGTGCGCCAGCATGGTGTCATAAAAAGGACCATTAATGTCACAGCCGTAATTTTTCAGAACGAGTAAATCATATTTTAGATTTTGTCCAATTTTCAAAATTGAGGAAGCGAAGACAGGTTTAAAAGTCTCTAATATTTCCAAGGCTTGATCTCTTTCTTTAGGGAAAGGTACATACCATGCCTCTCCTGCTTTGTAGGCAAAGGACATACCGACGAGTTCTGCCTGCATGGCATCTGTGGAGGTTGTTTCTGTGTCGAGGCATACCTGGGTTTGGGCAAGAAGGTTAGTTACCAACTCTTTAATTTCATTCGCAGAAATGACAGATCTATAACTGACAGTTGCCAGATTAAGCGATTGGAAGTGGTTGGTGTTCTCTATGATATTAGGCTGAGCGTTATCGCCGGCTATTGGGGATTGTTGATTAAAAAGATCGGGTGCCGTGCTTTTGATGTTCGCATTTATGCCGGGGCCACCTGGTAATGACTCGAGGACTCGGGATGCCATGTTTTTAAATTCCAATTCACGGAAAAGGTCCAATAATCGGTCTTTGTCAGGTTCACAGATTTTAAGATCCTCTGCATCGAAATCAATTGGCACATCAATTTGGATTGTTGCAAGTTTTTTGGAGAGTAATCCCATGTCTGCATTCGCTTTGACGCTTTCCCGAATCGCATTTTTGGAAATTTCGTCGGACCTCCGGATGATTTCCTCCACGGAACCAAATTGTTGAATTAGTTCAAGGGCGGTTTTATCGCCCACCTTAGGAATACCAGGTATATTATCGGACGCATCCCCTTTGAGGCCCAGCAGATCAATAATTTGTTCTGGGGGTACACCATATTTTTCGATGACTTTGTGTCTGTCGAGAACTTCGGGCCCGGAGCCGAAGGATGCAGGTTTATAAATAAATATATGATTTGTTACAAGTTGGGCATAGTCCTTATCCGGTGTCATCATATAGACATCGAAGCCTTCTTTTTCAGCTTGCTGCGCTAAGGTTCCGACGATATCATCTGCTTCATATCCCTCCATAACAAGAACTGGAATTTTCATGGCTTCGAGCAGGCGATAGGTTAGGGGTATGGCTGTCAGAATATCCTCGGGAACTTCTTGTCGGTGGGCTTTATAGTCTGCAAAGGTATCATGTCGCTGTGTGGGCGCTGCTGTGTCAAACGCTACCCCAATGTGGGTAGGCTTTTCTTTATTCAGGACTTCTAAAAGACTATTTGTAAAGCCAAAAACAGCGGAAGTATTGAGTCCTTTAGAGGTGATGCGAGGATTTTTGATGAAGGCGAAATGCGCTCTATAAATTAAAGCAAGGGCATCTAGTAGGAAAAGCTTTGGTCTGGACATAGGAGTAAATTTAGGAAAAGTTATTCAATGTGTATTCGGGACAGGCTTGTTTTATTACCCATCTTAAGAAATACCTTGAGAAGGAAGATTGATTGCGAAATATGTATTAAGGATAGAGTTATTTTAGATATCCGACCAGATTTGTTAAGTTTCAAAAGATTGGCTAGACGCTGTTTAGTTTGCTACATTTATTTCGTAAAATGAACATACGATTCCCTATAAATCTAACATTCCTGGCTATTGTTGGTTTTTTTAGGTGTCCAAAATTTTTGTAGAGGTTCGTATTTCTGTATTGTATATTTGATCGGGGCTGGTTTAGCCTGAGGGATAGATTATGCTTTATTTGGCTGCTAATGAGAATATTAATTTTAAGATGCTGTTTGAGTGTAGAATTACACAGGCTAATTGCTTAATTAGTTATACGCAGTTTTTATTTATCCTGTGTATAACATTGCGCCATAAATAGCAAATACATTTATTTTCGAACCTATGTGTGGTCGTTACAGTCTAGCCGTTAGTACTTCGGAAATCGAATCTTGGTTTAAGGCCGAATTGGAGTCTGGAGATTTTTCACCTACCTGGAACGCGGCACCGGGGCAGGTATTACCTGTGATGGTAAGACGAGATCGTTCGTGGTTGAGACCAATGCGTTGGGGTTTTCAAGTGGCCGTAGGAAGTGGTTCCTCATTTGTGATTAATGCTCGAACAGAAACAGTTGGTAGTAAGTCATCATTTAAGCATTTGGCAAATGGTTTTCGTTGTGTAATTCCCTCAACTGGGTTTTATGAATGGCAGAAGCGAGGGGGCGAGAAGATTCCATATTATATTCATTTTCCTGACCTTCCCGTTTATGGTATGGCAGGAATTTACCGTCCTGAGACATTGGAACAGGAATCCTCTTTTTTAATTTTGACGACAGAGCCGAAAGGAATCATTCGGTCGATACATGATCGTATGCCATTGGTATTGGATCGTGAGGGTGTTGAGGAGTGGTTGGATGGGGGTATGGATGTAGAGGTGAGATTAAATTTGACGGAGCAGGCGCGCGGATTTAGGGCTGAAACTTACACGGTAAGCAATCGAGTAAATCGTGTTGGGGTAAATGGTCCGGAGTTGGTTCGGGAGGAGAGACATGAGGCAGTATGGACTTTGTTTGATTAATAAAAAACATTAAGTACCTATAATGGTTGGAATGGCTTCCGACACATTTTTGGTTTAACCTTCCTTAAGGGGCAATTCTTTATAGTAGGTACTCTTGTTAGATTTTAAAAAGGATTTTTACCAAAGTCAAATTAAGATTTGACTTATAATTTATTCTTTTGTTAAATTTAAATCCAGTAAAACGCCTATTTTAAGATCAATAATCTTATTTTTATATTGACAAATCCATATTTCACCATGACTATCCTTAAGATAGTAAATATATTTATTAATAATTGACTGAATAAAATATAAATCAGGCGACTTACCTAAATTCTTCCCCAATACCATCCGGGTGGTATATTTTTTAGATATTCAAACTCAATAGCCCTTCTTATGAGTTTAGCCCTAATGTTTCTTACCGAATTTTGGAAGACACTTAATTTTCCTTGGAATAAGTCGATCACCTTTTTCCAACTAATTACTTTTTGAACTTCCTTTCGTTCTAGATGATAGGAGTTAGTTTCGCAATTATTTAAGTCTCTCTTATCGCCATGAATTAATGGTGTATTTTGAATTTCTGAGAGAAGTTGCCTTAAATCATCTTCTGTTTGAACTTCAAAAATACCTGTTGGTCGGGCAGATAACCTATCTTTTCGGTTGTATTGACGATTGTATCGAATTGAGAAGGACTGGAGAAAATTTGCAAATCTTTTCCGGATTGCTTTACTTAAATCATCTTGCTCGTATGTCGGTCTTTGCTTCTGCGCCAGTTCTTGTAATTTGCCATTCACATATTGATCAAGCGTATTGGCTTCCAATGTGTAGGATTGGTCTTTTACCAATCTCGGTACTTTTTTTAAAACATCAGAAGGATGGATGGTGATGACCATGAGCAGTTTATTTTGCACAATAGTGAAGTTTAAAACATGGCCAATGGGCAGAAGAAATCTGCATAAATTCTCTCTTCCGGTTTCAATAGACCATTTCCTTCTATTCCCGGGAAACATTTGGTTAGTTGCAAGTATTTCTTTCGTGAAAAGATAGGTTTTATTTGGCTCCAGTATTTTTCTTTCAATCATGGTCCGGTACTTTAATTATTCTCTAAAAGTTTAGGCAGGCAATCAAACAGATTCCATCCTTTATTGAATAAAAGTAGTTCGAGGCGTCGAACAGATTCCGGACATTTATAGGGTCAGAAAATTATATTTTCAAGAGGAAAAATTATTGACAAACAAAATATCTTTTCATATCAAATACTGTAACATCTTAATTGTATGCAAGATAGATCATTTAATAACGGTAAATTTTTCGGACAATCCAGGCGCATATTTTTGCGCAAATGAAATTATTTTTTTTCTGCGCAATACTTTTTTAGCCAGAATTTGGCTTCTTCAACGGGAGGATTAGCATTGGATGCCTCTGTCCAGTCTTTACATGCCTCTTCCTTTCGATCTAAATAAAAAATGCAAAGACCTTTATTGAACAGGGCAAGCGCTCGTTCTTCTGTATTCATGTCAAGCGCCCGAATATAATCCATCTCAGCGGGCTCATATTTTTTTTGTGTAAGAAGATAAAACCCCCTACTGAGGAATAATCCTGCGTCATCCACTTTCTTGAGCAAAGCTGAATCTAATGCTCGAATCGCGCCCAAGGTATCTTTTATACTGGCTCTAGCTTCAGATAAATTAACCCATAGATCTGGGTATTCCGGGTATCTTGATAAAAAAGCAGTATAATCAATGGCGGCTCCGGATGCCTCTCCCATATCAAACCTTAAATTTGCTCTTCGGATAAGGCATAATGAATCTTGAACCGCTAGTTCAAGACATTTATCATAATCTTTTAGAGCACCAGGACCATCTAATTGAGACTCCCTAATTCTCCCTCTGGTTTTCCAACTAAGCGCCAAATCTGGATTATTGGCTACCATGTCCTCAGCGGTAAGCAAGGCAGCTTTGTCTAACTGTTCTTTTTGAAGCAGGTCAATTTTAAATTCATAACCATTCAGATCTCTTGGGTTTTGTTGAATATACCTGCTGATTTCCCTGAGTGCCATCTCCCTCTTACCTATCCCTTCCAGGATTTCGGCTTTTAAATAATGAACAGGCGTGTAATTGGATTCCTTAAATAAGGCAGTATCCAAATCCAAAATCGCTGATTTAAGGTCGCCTTGCATCTTTTTAAGAACAGCTCTTTTGTAGTACCCCTTGGCTTTGGTTGGGTCTTGCTGAACGGCCTTGTTAAGATATACCAATGCCGTTGAATAATCTCCCTCTTCCATCTTGCGGAATCCCGCATTTATATACAAATCCTGCGTCTGGGCAAAGACCAGACCCATTAAAAATATCACGCAGTGAATGATTTTAATCATAAACTTTTTAGTTGTTTGGTAAAATTACCGGTTAATACTGAAGTTTGGATAATCATGCCAGAAATTCAAGGTTAGCAAATTGAATTTTTCATATAATTTAGTCTAAATGTATAGTGAAAATCCTAATTCAGGCTAATTTTGCAGTATGAATAAAGTATCCTTAGTATTAAATGGCATATTAGCTTGCGCTGTTGCCGTGTTGTATTATCTTCATTTTGCGCATCGGAACGATGATGCCGTATCCCTTCCCCAGCACCTCTCCGGACAGCCCATTCTGTACCTGAACACCGATAGTCTTTTGATGAATTATACACTTTTTCAAGAGTCTAAAGAAAAGTTAGAGGCCGAACAAGCACGCTTGGAGAAAAGTATGCAAGTCCAGGCTGAAAATCTTGAACGAGAGGTAATGGATTTTCAAAAGCAGTATGGTGGTATGACACAGAGTCAGGTAGATCAGAGAAAAGATGAATTGGCTCGTAAGGAGCAAAATCTAATGATGCTGAGAGAACAAATGGCTGGGCAATTAATGGAGCAGGAAAGCCAGCTGAACAAGCAGATTTACGACTCCATATATAGTTTTCTGCAAAAATATACTCAAGGCAAGAATGTCCAATACATTATGGGCTATTCTCCAGGTGGGTCAGTCTTATATGCCAATGATAGTTTGGATATTACTACTCAGGTGGTCAACGGACTAAACGATCTGCGGAAAAATTAAAAAATTTATACAAAACAATCGTTGCTACCAATTCAAAAGTGATTCGATTTTCTCCTTCACTTTTTCTGCATTGGGCAACATCGTCTTCTCTAATATTGAGTTCAATGGAATCGCAGGTGCATTTGCAGCTCCCATAGTCATTATGGGTGCATCCAAGAAGGTGAAGCATTCTTGTGCGGCGCGACCCGCCAAGGATTCTGTGTAAGAATTTTCAATTTGTTCTTCGGTCAGGAAGAGCGCTTTCCCGTGCCTCCGAATACTATTTACAATCGCATCCCAATCCACTGGCTGAAGGGTTCTTAGGTCCAGTATCTCCACACGATTATCAAGATCTTTTGATGCATTTCTGGCCCAATGAACCCCCATGCCATAGGTTATCACCACGCAACTTTCACCATTCTGAATTGCTTCTTCGGATGCTTCTTGATAAACTCTTGCCTTCCCTAGCGGAATGATATAGTCTTCATCCGGCTCAATGGTTTTGGCCTCCTGGCTACCTGGCACCTTTGACCAGTATAAGCCTTTATGTTCGAAAAAAACCACCGGATTTGGATCGTAAAAGGCTGCTTTGAATAGACCCTTCATATCAGCCGCATTGGAAGGATAAACAACTTTAATTCCTTTAATCGTCAACACCGTTGATTCAACGCTGGATGAATGATATGGACCACCACTACCATAGGCGCCAATCGGAACCCGAATCAGGGTTTGAACAGGCCATTTACCGTTGGTTAAATAACAAGATCTGCTAACTTCTGTAAATAATTGATTCAGGCCCGGCCAGATATAGTCTGCAAATTGAACTTCCACGATGGGTTTGCAACCAACCGCCGACATTCCTACCGTACTGCCAATAATGTAGGCCTCCATGATAGGGGTATTAAATACGCGTTTGTCCCCATATTTTTTTGCAAGCAAAGCAGCCTCCCTAAATACGCCACCAAGCTCTCCACCAACATCTTGACCATACAACAGACTCTCCGGGTGTTTACGCATAATTTCATCCACGGCATGAAGGGCCGCATCGACCATCACCACTTCCTTACCACCTTCAGGTTTTCGAGTTCCTTTTTCTTCTGTAATTGGCGTAGGGGCAAAAATATGGGTCAGTAGGTCCTCTGGCGATGGTTCTTCCGCCAGTTTTGCCTTTTCAAAGTCTTCTCTGGCAATTGTTCTGGCTTTCAAGGAAATTTCATTCAATTTGTTTGCTTCGATGCCAATTTTAATCAGCTCGTTCTTTAGAAAAGGTAAGGGATCTTGAGAATAAGCCTTTTCTAAATCCTCTTTGGGTCGATACCATTCTTTTCTAACACCAGAGGTGTGATGACCAATCAGAGGAACATCTGCTTGGACCAAAAATGGCCTTCTTTCCTTACGAATGGTTTCGATAACCTTTGATAAAGTGACATAGGATTCTATAAAATCGGCCCCATTGACTCTGACGGTTTCTAATCCTTTAAAACCTTTGGCAAACTCAATGGCATTCATGTTCCGCATTTCCTTCCCGGTAGCAGAAATTCCCCAGTTATTGTCTTGTATTAAATAAAGTATAGGATACTGGTGAAGCACCGCCATTTGAAATGCTTCTGATACCTCCCCCTCTGTGATGGCACCATCTCCGAGTGAACAAACGGCAACCGGACTTTCTCCGTCGGGATAGGAAACTAAGGCCTGAGTTTCCAGATATTGAATGCCTTGAGCCACCCCGGTGGTTGGAATCGCCTGCATTCCTGTGGCAGAGGATTGATGCGGAATTTTGGGCATGTCCGGCCTTCTAAGACTGGGGTGACCATAATAGGTTCGCCCTCCAGAGAAAGGATCATCCTTTTTTGCAAGTTGCTGAAGCATTAATTCATAAGGCTGCATGCCAATCCCCAATAAGATGGATTCATCCCGATAGTAGGGTGCCACAAAATCCTGAGGGAGTAATTGGAATGCCAGGGCTAGTTGAATCGCTTCATGTCCTCTGGAGGTAGAATGAACATATTTACACAACTCACGATTCTCTTCATATATCATGGCCATTTCTTCAGCCATGCTCATCATTTCAAATGCCTTTATCAGAAGATCTAACTCAATTTTTACCCGCGTCGCCATAATTTTAATTTAATCCCTGCTCGAAGCAGGAGTTCAAAGTTAGAAACAATGGATTATAAGTAGCATCTAAAGATAAAAATTTCATTTAAAAAGCGGAAGGTTGTGTCTGCGGTTTGCGGTAATTTTCTTCCAGCCAACCCCCATTGCGGGCGGTTCAGACTATAATTTTGACCAATTTTCCCTCACATTTGGAAAATCTAGTCAAGGGTATTACTTTTAAGGTTACAAATTTTATGCAACCTTGAGGTTTCGAAATTTGTTTTCGATTTTGATTCACAATTTTATTCAAATATAAGCTTTGTCATGAAGTTATCAATTTGTTCTATTATTCTCTTCTCTCTTCTGATGTCATTTCATTCTTTGAATGCTCAGAATAACGCGCAACTGGCGCCTATGGGTGAAATTCTGAGAGGCAGAGCCGTTATGTCAAAAGAACAGCGGGCCAGACAAATACCCGGAATGACGAACAGCATCTCTACATCGGCAAGAATGGGTTCAATCGGCAATGGAACTAAAGGTTGGTGGAATGATACCCCTCCGGTTCAGGCCCTCACGAATTGTCCCCCGGACACAGTAGAATATTTGGATATTAAGGCATGGGTTCGTGAGGGACTTCCAACAGGTATTTACGATAGTGCATATGCCATCAATGTGGGAACAGGCTCTGCAGTTTCTATAGGTCAATGGTATCCAGCCCCTCAAGCACTTACAGTTAGTGGTTTCAGGTTCATTGCCTATCTCCCGCAATCTGCCGGAAACTTTATTCACTCTGTGACTTGTAATATCTATAACGCCGGCACAGATTCTTTGCCTCTTGGTGCTCCTGTTCAGACTATCCTGGTGAATGTTGATACTTCTGTTGCCTGGAGATATGCTTCTTTTATAACATCTGTGAACGTTGCTGCTGGAAATGGCTATGTCATTACCATTGAAAATAATGCTCAGTCAACTTATGTTTATTGTGGAGATAATCAGGCAACTCCTTTTCCCACAGGATTTAACGAATGGCTTGCTTGCGCAAAATTTACAAACAATACCAATCCATGGCAGCATAGTTGGCAGTATAATGTCAATGGCCAACCTGCGAATGCAGACTATTTCTTACAACCCATTTTAACCTATTCGATTACCGCTAATTTTACCTCTTCCGTAAATTGTTTTGGTTCAACAACGGTAAATTTCACCAACACTTCCTCCCCTATCTACTTTAGTAGATTTTATAACTTTCATGCGTTCCTGGTTTTCCTCAACGCTATGTTTCCTCCTCCTCCTCAATGGGCTGACAGTACTTTTGTTTGGACCTATGGAGATGCATCCCCTAATGATACTTTAGTGAGCCCCACGCACACCTATCCGGGGGCGAACCCTTATTCAGGAACTATGACAGGTCGCTTACAACGCTGGAGAGGAGCACAATTCTGCACAGATTCCAAGCCAATACAAATTGGGCCTCAGCCTTCAGCTACCATCGCTGCGAATGGTCCGGTTGCTTTCTGTATTGGTAATTCTGTACTTCTTTCGACAGGTTCGGCAAATTCCTACCAATGGTATCGAAATGGTAATCCCATTCCCGGAGCAACCACCTCCTCACATAATGCAATTCTTGGTGGTGTTTATACCGTGAAGCTATCCAATAGTTCAATTTGTACCGATTCTACTGTTGCTGGTGTAACAGTAACGCTATTGCCGGGAGCCACGGCCTCAATATCATCCGGCGGACCATTGTCCTTCTGTAATGGCGGGAGTGTGACGCTTACCGCATCAGGTGGTACAACTCAACAATGGTATTTAAATGGCAACCTTATTCCCGGCGCTACTAATGCAAACTTTAATGCAGTATCCGCCGGAAGCTACACCGTTAAGGTGTTTAATAGTTCGGGTTGTCCGGATTCAACTATTGTACCCACTTTTGTAGATGTGCAATCTGCAGGTCTTCTTAATCCCGGCCCCTCAGCCGTATGTTCGGGTCCCCTGGTAATGAATGCTTTAAATGGCGTCAGATACCAGTGGTTCCAGGATAACAATTTACTCCCCGGAGAAACTAATCAACAATATACTGCACTTGTAAACGGATCCTATGCGGTAGAAATTGAATTTGCCTCAGGCTGTATTGATACGATGAATCCTCCGTTTGTATTGGTGATTGGGGCAATGAATGCGAATGTAAATGCCAGTGGTCCCCTTACTTTCTGTGGAGGTGGTAGTGTCGTCCTTTCTCCTGTTACGCAGGGAGCAGGAACCTACCAATGGTATGATAACAATGTGTTAATTCCTAATGCAACTACGGAGTCCTATACAGCCAATACTTCCGGTTTGTTTACAGTGGTGGTTTCCAGTCCCGGGCCCGGATGTACAGATTCTACGGCCATTGGTGTGAATGTTACTGTTAATCCGACGCCTGTCGCAGCCTACACAGTCAGTGGACCAACCACCATATGTCCGGGTGGCTCCGTTACATTTACCGCTAGTGGAGGATTGTCTTATCAATGGGTTAAAGATCAAGTGCCTATTCCCGGAGCTGTAGGTACGACTTATACAGTAAATGGTACGGATCCCGGCCAGTACAATGTCATTGTTGCCAATGGGCCATGTTCCGATACCTTAGATAATCCAGTTCTGGTAATTTCTCAACCTCTTGTCGCCTCAACCATTCAATCCGGGGTATATACAATTTGTTCTAACAATCCATTGTTGATTGAAGCGATGCCTTCCGGCGCTCAAAACTATCGCTGGTTTAGGAATGGTGTTCAGGTTGCTTCCGGCCCCAATAACACCTATTCTGCAAATGTCTCCGGCGATTATACCGTAAAAGTTTCTAATCCGGGTTGTTCAGATTCTACAACCGTGGCGGTTCTATTAAATGTTAATCCCGCGCCCAATGCACCGGTTGTCGCTTCAGGTCCTCTTACGCTGTGTTCCGGAGACTCAGTTGATCTCTCCATCACAGGAGGGGTTTCCTATCAGTGGTTCCGAAACGGAACGCAAATCCCAGGTGCTACAACAACCCAAATTACTGTCGGAAATTCCGGCCTTTATTCCGTCAGAGTTATAAATGGTATTGGGTGTGCTGATTCTTCTGCTTCAGCGAATGTGGTCGTTTCTCCTTCTCCTTCAGCCTCCCTGTCCGTCACAGGAAACTTAAATTTCTGTGTAGGGAATAATGTTTTACTGACCGCTCCCGGAACCATTCAAGGTGGATTTACTTATGTGTGGTTGAGAAACGGTAATGTTATTAACGGAGCAACGGCCCCATTTTATTCGGCTAGTAATTCCGGTACCTACACTGTTGTGATTTCTTTTGGAATTTGTACCGATACCCTCATGAATGGTGCTGTTGTTACTGTAGATAGCCTTCCGCCGCTCGCCGGATTCACACCTACTATTTTGGGTTCAATGGTTAATTTTAATAACACCAGTATTCGTGCTAATTCATATCTCTGGAAAATGGGAGATGGAACCGAGTATACCTCTACAAATGTGACGCATCAATATTCTCAGGGAGGTATTTATTCAGTAGTGCTATATGCCTATAATGCTTGTGGTTGGGATAGTTTCAGAATTCAGGTGACAACTGCAATAGATCCTGCTCTAGATGATCTTCAGTCTTTAGAGATTTTCCCCAATCCGGGTAATGGGGTATTTAATATCCGCATGAATTCGACTAATATCAGTCCTATGGAGTATAGTGTCACCGATTTATCCGGTAAAGTGATTTATGCCGGTAAGGAGGACATGATTCTTGGGATGAATCAGAAAATGCTCGACATCTCCAGATGTTCTGCCGGAGTGTATCTGCTGAACATTAGAAAAGGAGATGCTGCAATGCATCGAAAGTTAATTGTTGAATAATTAATTCTTTATTTACACATTTTCTAAACTGCCAACCTACAAGTTGGCAGTTTTTTTATGGACAATAGTTTTGTCTTTGTTTCAGGAAAAGCTGGGTTAGAAAAACGATACAATATCTGTTCGCTCAGATATTTATGCCATTGGCACTGATCTAACAGAGCGGAATAATTTTATTTGTAAATTTGTTTATCAACAACGGAAA
>CANHCC010000052.1 GCA_947459115.1 Bacteroidota bacterium
AATGTCATCAACAAATAAAATCCCATAACCCAATATCCTCTACGCTCAGACTTCTTCGTCTCCATCCTATACCTCCCCATTATCCTAAAATGCCGTTCACTCCGCATTAAACCCCAATAGCCCGCAACAAACATCAACAACACAAACAACAGCAATATCCATATCGACTCAAAAAACACCGGTGTCCCCAAATAACGATGTAATATGCTATCCAAACTCATGGCCTGAATCCCTGTCGCGACAGACATAGATATAACTGCCAGCCACCGCCGGTACAACCTGATACCCATTAAATGGTACAAGCTATAAAAACGATAGTATAAATACCCCAATTTTATTTTTCGTAAGTAACCTTCGACTTGGTATTATACAACACAAAAGACCAAATATCCGCATGCTCATCTAAAATCTTTGAGGTAGGTTTCCCTGCCCCATGACCTGCATTCACATCCACACGAATTAACACAGGACGCTCCCCTTCATGGGACGCCTGCAGAGCTGCTGCAAATTTAAACGAATGCGCAGGAACCACTCGGTCATCATGATCTGCGGTGGTGATCATTGTCGCAGGATAACTTGTACCCTTTTTCAGATTATGTAGAGGACTATACTTTAATAGCGTATTAAACTGAACCGAATCCTCAGATGAGCCATATTCCACAACCCATCCCCAACCGACTGTAAATTTATGAAACCTTAGCATATCCAGAACTCCAACAGCGGGAAGGGCAACAGCAAATAAATCCGGCCTTTGAGTCATACAGGCGCCAACCAACAAGCCTCCATTCGAGCCTCCTGCGATGGCCAGCTTAGAGGCACTGGTATATTTCTCTTGAATCAAAAATTCAGCCGCACTTATAAAATCGTCAAATACATTTTGTTTTTTCTCCAGCATTCCCGCATTATGCCAATCCTCTCCATACTCTCCACCTCCCCTTAAATTCGCAATAGCAACAACACCGCCATGCTCAAGAAACACAATCCGAGAGGGACTAAAGGAAGGTGTAAGGCTAATATTAAACCCTCCATAACCATATAAGTAGGTCGGATTCTTACCATTTAACTCAATCCCTTTCTTATGTATTAGGAACATAGGTATTTTAGTCCCATCCTTACTGGTATAAAAAACCTGTTTTGTCTCATAGGCGCTTGCATCAAATTTTACCTCTGTTTTTCTGAATTCCTCGGAACTGCCTTTTTCGATGTCATAGCGATAAATAGTGGGAGGCACAATGAAAGAAGTGAAGGTATAAAAAATCTCCAACGCCTCTTTTTCCCCGCCAAAGCCTCCGATAGTGCCAATTCCGGGTAGAACAATTTCCCTTTCCATCTGACCGCTTCGACTAAATTGTATAACCCGATCACTGGCATCTTTTAGATAGCCCGCAAACAAATGTCCTCCGGCGGTATTAACAGATTGCAACAAATCCTCTTTTTGGGGGATAACCTCTTCCCAATCTGAAGGAGAGGATTTGCCGGGAGTTATTTTTACGACCCGATAGCGTGGTGCATTCAGATCTGTTCTTACCAGCAATGCGTCGCCCTCGTTATCAATGACAGAATGATTATTGGCGAATCCGGCAATCAACACCTCTAGTTTACTACCTGGTTTAGACAAATCCTGAATCCGGATTTCATCCCCGCGTGTCCCTTCAGCTACATTAAGGATTAAATATCGTTCATCCTCTGTTACCTGAGGCCCATAATATCGAAGGGGATGTGCCGCATCTTCAAATACCAATTTATCCTTGGATTGGGGATCTCCCAAAGTATGGTAATATACCTTTTGATTTCTGTTTTGATTCGAGAACTCTGTACCCTTGCCAGGTTCATCATAACGACTGTAATAAAAACCATTCCCCTTCCAGGCCGCAGAAGAAAATTTAACCCATCGAATGTGGTCGTCCAATAACTTCTTGGTGGCCACTTCCATCACAAATATCTCATTCCAATCGGAGCCCGCTTTGGCAATTGAGTAGGCAGCATACTTGTGATCTTTGGAGAAAGTAATACTCGCAAGCGCTGTTGTACCATCCTGAGACAAAGCATTCGGATCTATAAACACTTCAGGAGAACCATCTATACCCTTTTGAAAGTAGAGAACCGACTGATTTTGCAGGCCGTCATTTTTGTAGAAAAAGAAATAGTCCCCTTCCCGAAACGGAGCGGAATATTTAGGGTAATTCCAAAGTTCTTCAAGCCGGGCACGGATATTCCTACGAAATGGAATTTTGTCCAGATACCCAAATGTTACCTCGTTCTGCCGCTTTACCCAATCAATTACCTCTGCAGCTGTGTCAAATTCTAGCCAACGATACGGGTCGGCAATGGTTTTGCCAAAATAAATATCGGTTTGATCTTCCGTGCGGGATGGGGGATATTGTACTGGAATTACGGGGTAATCCGCATCACCGGAACCCGATTGGCAGGAAGTCAGCATAGCGCAAGCAGTTAAAATAGAAATGATTAAAGCGTTCAAGGTTTTCATATTTCAAAGTTAGAAACTTCTCCTGAATACCACCTATTCATTTATTCAGGTAACTAATCACCGAAATCCATCCGCCTCTTTTAAATATTGAAGGTTCCTTCTGGCATCACTCTCAGGATTTTTATCAAGTCCGGCAGACCGTTCAAAACAGATCCGAGCAGAATCCATTTGGGCCGAACCGAGATAATACATTCCTAAATTATTCCACGCAGCCGCATATTCGGGTTTTAAAGAAATTGCACGCTCCAGGGCCCATTTGGCACTATCTAATTGCCCCAGGCTTCCATAAATTGTTCCCAGATTATTCCATGCATCCGGGAATTTAGGCATTTCGGCCAACGCCAAAAAATTCAGCTGCTTCGCCTCCTCTGTCTTTCCAGACTTTTGTCTACACAAGGCAAGATTAAATAATGCCTGGGCAAAATCCGGCTTCGAATTCACCGCCATCTCATAATATGCACAAGCCTCCGCATAACGATTCTGCTTCTCAAGCCAATTTCCCAGATTGTTAGCTGCGGTTGGATTACCCGGATACTCGTTCAAAACATTGCTGAATAAAGTATTCCCGTCCTTCCAGACGGAAATGCGACGCATGGTCCCGTACATCCATGATATCACCAGGATGCACAATACTGCCATCCCAAACTTTGGATTTTTCACCAGATTTTCCACCAAAAGTCCCAACGAAAACAAGAATCCCCAAGCTGCCAAATAAAAATACCGATCTGCTACAATGGCAGACCCCACCGGAATCAACTGCAAAACCGGGGCAAGACAAATCCCCACCCATAGCAGACCCGGAAGATAGCGTTCTATCTTGTTCCGAAAATAATATAAAAGGGCAATACTAACCCCAACCCCAATAAAGGATAACAGGAAGATCGAAGGTAGCCCATTCCCAATCGGAGGATATGGGTGTAAAGCCGATAAATGCATCGGTAGCATCCCTCTAGTGAAGTAAAAAAACAGTCCGTAGGCAGAAATCTGAAGGTTATCCCAGATATTCAAGCCTTCCACCTGACGAATGGCGCCATAATTTCCCTGAGCCACAAAGGTGGCCCAAGCAACCCCTATGGCTGGCAATAAAAGTAATATCGGTACGACCCATCTTCGTCCCGTTATAATAGAAGTCCAATTAAAGGACAATACACCTGCTTGAAACCCGGATACCAAAAGCATCAGGAGTGGCAATACCACTGCCATAGGTTTTGAAAATAATGCCAGGAAAAAGAACCCAATCCCCCACCCTAACAAACCTATAGAACGGGTGTTCAGCCAACCCCGCCAACTCAAAAGACAGGCCAAAGAAAATACAGCATATACCAGATCTTTGCGACCGGAAGTCCAGGCAAAAGACTCCACATGCAAGGGATGAATCCCAAAACCAAGGCCCACAAACATGGAAAGCACGACATTCCCCGATAGCCGCCACGCCAATAACCAGGACAACAGAGCCGCCAGAGCATGCCAAAGCAAACTACTCCCGTGGTATCCCCTTGCCTCAAGCCCAAAAAGTTCGTAATCCAGCCACAGCGTTGCCTGAGTAACCGGATGGTAGTTACCCTGAATCGGCTCCAGAATATACGAAACAGCATTTCCTTGCAGCAGGGACAAATTTTCATATATGTAGAGGTTGTCGTCCCAGTTGACAAATCCGTTGTGAAGACTGGGAATACAAACCGCCAATGTTAGGACAACCACTGTAATACCCTGCAAAAGGGGAGATAATGGAAATATGCCTGATTTTTTTTGGGGCGAATTGGATTTATGTGTAAATTTGCGACTCATTCTAAAGATTATGGGAAAGAAATTAGATAGAAAAGTAAGAAAACTTCGCGTAAGAGCCAGAGTTCGTCGCCAAAGCCTGAAAAATAATCCACCGGCAAAAGGGTTGTTCAAAACACTCGAAGAACAAAATCGTCCGGTTCTTGAAAAGTTAATACAAGCTCTGAAAGCTTAATTGTCATTCATAACAACATAAAAAAAACCTCCAAATTGGAGGTTTTTTCGTTTTATAGCCTTTTATATTTGATAATTATATCGGTAATGAAGGTCTACGCTTTCTGTCAAGCAGAAACACAAAAATGCAGGCAAAAAGGAATGTGGCACCTGTGGCAGACAAAAAAATCAAGGTACGCTTGGGACGCGCTTTGACCTTGGCCGGCTTGGCATAATTCACCACATGCAGTAAACTTGGATAATTTTCCAGGTTCTTTTTACGAAAATACAATTCCTTCTGCATATCCGCTAAGGTCAAATTCAGATTAAACAACTGAGTCTCCAATGCCATAGCCCGGTCATAATATTTATGAAACTCCGGCTTAATTCTGCTACCACTGTATAAGAAAGTGGCAACGGCATCACTGAGATTCTCTACCCGATAGATTTGATACTTGGACCTGTAATACTCCACCGAGTCACGCGTTGAATCAATTTCGGCAGATATCGTTTTAATTTCACTTTCTGTAAAGGCAATCCCCGCTCTCCTTCCAGACATCGCTTCTAAAAAAGAATCTGCATAGGCGATATAATCATTCGCAATCGCAGCAGCCAAAACAGAATCCGTGTCATACACATCAATCTGTACGGTTGAAAACTGCGTGAATCTTACCTGAACCTTATCATCATAGGTATCGTAAAATTTTTGGGAGGCGGTATGTACCCCCTCAGCCCGATTGTCTTCGAAGCCATAATGTGGATACAATCCATACTTCTCCGCCATTTTATCTTTCAGCATGGGAGCCTGCAGTAAAGAAATCAAACGATCCACATCTTCTACTTCCCCTGCTTCTATCCCGCGATACCCGTTTTCTGTAAAATTCAATTGGGTAATCGAGCTGATGGCTGGGGGAAATATGATAGCCGTTGACTTAAATTCCGGTTGCATAAACCATGGAGAGGTCAACACAATCGAAATTAAGGCTACTCCTATGGTTAACCCACCAATTAAATATCTACGGCTCCAGAGTTTTTCCCATTCGGACCGGAGATTAAAGTCAACAAATAAATCGTTCATGCTCAAGAATGAAGGGTAAAATTAAGTAAAAATGCTACATCCCCTACCCCTTGGACTCCAATAACTAACCAAGACGCTCTGATAACTTTTCCGGGTTTATGTGTTAATTTCGGCCTATGATTCCCGAAAACCTTCAGGCCATAGAGGAAAACCTCCTCCTCCTGCTTCAAGATGGCAGAAGAGAAGACCTGAAAGTCTTATTGGAAGAACTCCATGCCTCGGACCTCGCCCTCATTCTCGAAGAACTTGATAATGAAGAAAGGGTCGCCTTGCTTACCTGCATGGACAGCGAAAAAGCGGCGGATGCCATTTCCGAAATGGATCCGGAATCCCATCCTGAAGAACTTTTCGAGCTCTTAACGGCAGAACAAAGTAAGGCCATCATTTCCGAACTGGACTCGGATGATGCAACCGACCTTGTCTCCCTGCTCCCCGAAACCGAACAGGATACGCTGCTAAAAAATGTCGATGCTGAGGATGCCGCTGACATCCGCCAGCTTATGGCCTATCCCGAAGATACAGCAGGTGGTCTTATGAGTAAGGAAATCATGGCTATTCCTGAAAAATTCAACAGAAGGGAAGCCATGGAAGAAATCGTCCGTAAGTCCGAAGAAATTGACGACTTCTATTACATTTATACCACCGACGAAGACCTAAGGCTTAAAGGCGTGGTGTCCTTAAAAAACCTTATTCGGGCAAAACCTTTTGCCTTACTCTCTGAACTTGCTGAACAAAAAACAGTGTTTGTTTATGCCGATACCGACCAGGAAGAAGTCGCCAGAGTATTTTCAAAATATAATCTTGCCTCTTTACCTGTAGTAGATGCCAGCATGACCCTACTCGGTAGAATCACCTTTGATGATGTGATGGATGTCATGGAGGAAGAAACCACCGAAGACATCCTCAAAATTGCCGGGGTATCTGAAGATGCTCAACTCAAAGGAGGATGGTACGACTCTGTTCAATCCCGCATTCCTTGGCTGATGTTGAATCTTATTACAGCATCCATTGCGGGGTTTGTTGTCTTTTCCTTCAGCAACATCATTGAGCAAATCAGCATCATCGTCTCCTACATGCCCATTATTGCTGGTGTTGCAGGTAATGGTGCCACTCAAACGCTGGCAGTTACTTTAAGAAGAATATCCGTTGAAACGGTTCCCAAAGATAAAATCTTGGAAATTGTATTAAAAGAAGTGCTCGTGGGACTTAGCATCGGCCTCGTCATAGGACTATCTATTTCTATATTTGCTTACCTTTCAAATGGTAATATCCTCTTAGGCTTGGTAGTATTTCTGGCCATGGCCCTAAATCTACTGATTGCCGGCCTGGCAGGATCAGCTATCCCCCTGCTACTAAAGCAACTCGGGGTAGATCCTGCACTCGCCTCCTCCATTTTCATTACCGCTCTCACCGATATCCTTGGCTTTTCTGTACTCCTCAGCCTGGCCTCCTGGATAATACTTTAACAGTTACAAATAATAAAAATGTTTACCACCAGGCAAGACAGTCTTAACTTACTCAAAACCCTTACCTTCAGAAAACTTTGGAACTATGGTAAACTTACGTTCTCCTATTATTTCTCTCGTCTCCTAAACAAAAATCTACACTGGGGGATGCCGGCTACTCTTGGAATAGAACCTACCACCTACTGCAACCTTCGATGTCCGGAATGCCCATCCGGTCTTAGATCCTTTACGAGACCGACCGGCATGTTGGAAGAACAAAACTTTAAAACATTTGTGGATGAAGTCCATAAAGATTTAATTTATCTCATCCTCTACTTCCAGGGTGAACCCTACTTAAATGTAGGATTTCTGGACATGGTCGCCTACGCCGCATCCAAAAATATCTACACCGCTACCAGTACCAATGCCCACTACCTAACTGACGAGAACGCCAGAAAGACCGTAGAGTCCGGATTAAGTCGTATTCTCATTTCCATAGATGGTACCACTCAGGATACCTATGCCTCCTATCGTATTGGCGGAAAATTGGAGAAGGTTCTGGAAGGGGCTCGTAATCTGGTCAAATGGAAAAAACAACTCCAATCTCCTACTCCCGTCATTCTGTTTCAATTTCTTGTGGTGAAACCGAATGAACATCAAATTGAGGAAGTCCAACAACTCGGTAAAGAAATTGGTGTAGATAAAGTTTTATTAAAAACTGCTCAGATCTACGACTATGAACAAGGCAGTGAACTAATCCCCATGTTAGATCAATATTCACGATACCGCTTAAATCCTCAAACCGGGAAATACGAAATCAAAAATAATTTATTGAATCACTGTTGGAAATTATGGCAGGGGGCTGAAATCACCTGGGACGGCAGGGTACTCCCGTGTTGTTTTGATAAAGATGCACAGCATGAAATGGGTAAAATGCCAGAAAATACCTTTAACTCAATCTGGAGAAATAAAGCTTACGATACTTTCCGCAAACAAATCTTAAAAGGGAGAGAAGAAATAGACATTTGCAGGAATTGTACTGAAGGAACAAAAGTATGGGGTTAAATCCCTAAAGATAAAAGCAAGCGGAATCAGGAAACACAATCTGAAGAAAGCCTGGAATCTATCTGCCAAAAATTACTTAATAATTTGTTGAGAATTCTCGCAGGGCATTGGCATAGCACAATAGATAAAATGAATACATTTTTGATTAGGTCGGAAGACCATCATAATATTTCCCTAAAGTACTTTTCGGAATTTATGAATCAACCCAACTGAGCAAAATCAATACAACTGACTATATTGAATCAAAGTATGTGATACATCCGATTCTATTCTGAAACTGAAAGTAAAATCAATATCAGATTATACCCTCAAAGCGGACATTCCACCATCAACCGGAAAAATCTGTCCTGTAATCCAGGAAGACTTATCTGATAATAAAAAAGCAGCCATGTGAGCGATATCACTTGCAGTGCCAATGCGCTTCAAAGGATGACGCTGTGCATTTGCTTCACGCTTTTGATCTGTATTTAATAAAGAAGCAGCCAAAGGCGTATCGGTTAATGAAGGGGCTATCCCATTCACCCGAATACCGGGAGCATATTCAGCAGATAGAGCTCTTACCAATCCTTCAATTGCGCCTTTGGAGGCAGATACCAGAGAATGATAAGGCAATCCGGTCTGAACAGCTAAAGTGGAAAATAAAACAACCGAAGCTTCCGTGGATTGCTTTAATTTGGGCATTACAAATTGCAATACCCGAATTGCCCCTACAACCTGTAACTGATAATCGCGCATAAAATCCTCAGGCTTGATTCGTTCAAATGGCCTCAGAGAAATACTTCCGGGACAATAAACAACTCCGGACAATTTATCCGGTAAAGAGGTCAATGTGCTTTCCGAATCCAAAACATCAAAGGGCTGAAAGTCGATGTTGGAATGCAAGGTTTCAGGCTTGTGACTGTTATAGGTTCCAATAACAGAATGACCGGCTTCTGCCAATTGAGAGGCGAGTTCATAACCAATGCCGGTGGACGCGCCGATGATTAAGTAGTGCGACATATTTAAAGAAGAATTGGAAAAGAATTATTCAGGGATAATATCAGGATACAAGCATTCAGAAACAAATAGAATAGAGCCGGTATTGTAATCCAGAATGAATCCCGAACCCGTATTCTGACAAGAACCCCTATCGCCATTAAAAGCGTTAGCCCCCCGGCTGAAAACACCAAAAGGGGAAATACCATCAATCCAATCAGTAATCCAAGACCCCCTAACAACTGAAGCACAGCTGTAAGGCGTCCTAATTTTTCAAGCCCGAATCGTTTAAACTCCAGTTTCATCTTAGCGGATTGGAAATAATGGATGCCATATCCCAAAAAAGAGAGCCCGGAAAACAACACTAAAATGGTAAATAGAGTCAATTTATATCAGATTATAGGAAGCCGCAGCAATTAAAAGACTCAAGATTAACAATACTAAAGAAGGCAAACGCTTTTGAAATGGATTATTATTTTTAAAATGAAAATACTGAGCGGATGCCATTAAGAAAGCCATCATCAAAGCCGGAATAGGGACCAGTGCAGGATACCAAATACCTGCAATCAAGAGTGTGGCTAATGCAATTTTACTGGAGCCTACCAGACTCCTGACCAATGTACTTAAACCGTATTGATTAAATTCAGCAATAATATTGTCGAATCGAAAAATCCACACAAAAGCAACAGAGAGAGAAACGATAATTTGGGAAATGGGCAGAAAAAAAATCATGAGATTTATAAAAATGTAAATTGAAGATTAATACAAAGACATAACCCATTAGGATTAAATATAATTCAACACAGGGATTTTAAATTTATATTCTCACCCCAATCTCTGCAAAATACTCTGAGCAGGTATTCAAGAGAAGATTAAATTTTAAAAATCAAACTTGGCCTAAAATAAAAAAACTACTAAACCTTCCGGATAATAAAATTAAATCCTCAAATCAGCTTCAAGGTCGAAGGCGTGACGCACGGAGATGAAAGTAAAGTTTTATACTATTTGCAAATTCTG
The DNA here is from genome assembly GCA_947459115.1 of Bacteroidota bacterium. Taxonomy (GTDB): domain Bacteria; phylum Bacteroidota; class Bacteroidia; order J057; family RFSG01; genus CANHCC01. Next base: position 10,007 of record CANHCC010000052.1, read on the forward strand.
CTGCCCAGCATTCCTTCATTAGAAGGATTGAACGTAACTCAGACAAGTATAAGCAATCACAACTCCTCTTTCAAAAACTTCCCTGTAAAGGATTGTTTATTCCGGGCGATTTGTTCAGGCGTGCCGCACGCAAGGACCGTCCCCCCGGCAGCGCCCCCTTCTGGCCCCATATCAATCACCCAGTCTGCTACTTTTATGACATCTAAATTGTGCTCTACCACTAAAACTGTATTGCCCTTGCCCACCAAGCGTTGTAAAACCTCCAACAGTTTTTCGATGTCCTGAAAATGTAATCCTGTCGTAGGTTCATCTAATATGTAAACGGTTTTACCGGTGTCTCGCTTGCTTAATTCGGTCGCAATCTTCACCCGCTGGGCCTCGCCTCCGGACAGGGTTGTTGCCTGCTGTCCTAAGGTAATATATCCCAGACCGACCTCTTCCAGAGATTTGATTTTGGCATAGATACGGGGCAGATTTTCAAAAAAGACCAGAGCTTCTGAAACGGTCATGTTCAGCACATCATTGATGGACTTGCCCTTAAATCGGACATCCAAAGTCTCCCGGTTGTATCGCCTGCCACGACAAACTTCGCAATCCACATACACATCCGGCAGAAAATTCATCTCGATTACTTTTATGCCCCCACCCTGACATTCTTCACACCGTCCCCCCTTCACATTAAAACTAAATCGCCCTGCTTTATAACCACGAATTTTAGATTCGGGTAATTCGGTAAAGAAATCCCGAATTAAGGTGAACAAACCTGTATAAGTTGCAGGATTAGAGCGAGGCGTACGCCCAATCGGCGATTGATCAATTTCAATGATTTTATCAATATGTTCAAGACCCTTGATATTCTTATAGTCTAAAGGTTTTTGCCTCGCATTGTAAACATGTTTATTTAAGATGGGATAAAGGGTATCATTCACCAGAGTACTTTTCCCGGAACCACTGACACCTGTAATACAGACAAAAAGCCCTAATGGGAATTCCACTGATACATTTTTCAGATTGTTTCCACACGCACCCTGTAAGACAAGTTTTCGCTCTCCGGGCAACCGCCTTTCTTTTGGAATCATAATTTTCCGGACACCGGAAAGAAATTCTGCAGTAGGGGTTTTAAGTTTCAAAAATGCTTCCGGAGGTCCCTGAGCAACGACGCGCCCCCCATGCACACCAGCCAATGGCCCAATATCCACAATATGATCCGAAGCTAGCATCATATCCTTGTCGTGCTCTACCACCATCACCGTATTACCTAAATCTCTCAGATGCTTTAAAGCCTGTATTAATCTTACATTATCTCTTTGGTGCAAGCCAATACTTGGTTCATCCAGAATATATAAAACACCCGTAAGTTTGGACCCAATTTGGGTTGCGAGCCGAATACGCTGCGCTTCCCCACCCGATAGAGATCTAGCCGGACGATTCAGCGTCAGGTAACCTAATCCTACTTCTGTTAAAAAACTTATGCGCTTAGCTATCTCTTTATTCAATTCCCCGGCAATCGTCTTTTGACGCTTGCTTAGTTTGGTGTCAAGTTTATGAAACCAGGCTTCCAGCTGGGATAAATCCATAGAGGCCAATTCAAAAATATTTTGCCCTGCGACTTTAAACCATAGGCTTTCTTTTTTCAAACGGCTACCATTACATTCCGGACAGTCTTCCTGCTTCATAAACTCTTCGGCCCAAGCCCGAATGTTTTCTGAATCGGAGTTTTCAAATTGGGATTGAACATAATTCTTGATCCCCGGAAAACCATGCATATACAATCCACCTTGTCCGGAGGGGATTTCATAATCCTCAGGACCATCCAGCAAAAAACTCACTACTGCCTCCGGTAAATCCCGTATAGGTGTCGTCAGTTTAAAGTTCATAGATTTTGCCAGTTGTTTGATCTGCTGAAAAATCCAGATCTCCCGGTATTCGCCTAGAGGCGCAAAACCACCGCGCATAATCGAAAGTGCAGGATCAGGCAAAATTGCATCCCGGTCAGCTTCCATTACATAACCCAATCCCTTGCAATGGGGGCAAGCGCCATAGGGGGAGTTAAAGGAGAAACTGTTCGGTGCAGGGTCTTCATAACTGATCCCTGTTTCCGGATCCATGAGGTTACGGCTGTACCAGTATTCCTCGGTGCTTCCTTCGTCCAGCGCCAGCATCAGACCTTTGCCTAGCTGCATGGCCTTTGTCAGAGAAGCCACCAGGCGTGTGGTGTCAGTGGACGGCACCATACGATCAATCAGCAATTCTATATTATGCACTTTATAACGGTCCAGAGAAATATTTTTCCCTAAATCCTGTATCTCCCCATCAACCCGGACTTTTGTAAATCCCTGTTTACGCATTTGGTCAAAAAGTTCGCGGTAATGCCCTTTTCTCCCCCTGACCAGAGGAGCCATTATATAAACTTTTTTATTATCAAATTTTTTAATAATCTTCTGCGTAATCTCCTCATCCGATAATTTTTCCATTTTCTTACCGGTGGCATAGGAATAAGCCTCACCCGCACGTGCAAACAGCAGCCTCAGAAAATCATAAATCTCTGTCACCGTTCCAACCGTTGAGCGGGGATTGCGGGAGGTCGTTTTTTGTTCAATGGCAATTACCGGAGATAACCCGGTAATCTTATCTACATCCGGCCTTTCCAGCCCCCCGATAAATTGCCGCGCGTAAGCGGAGAAACTTTCCAGATATCGTCTTTGCCCTTCAGCATAAATGGTATCAAAAGCAAGGGAGGACTTACCGGACCCGGAAATCCCCGTAATCACAACGAGTTTTTCCCTCGGAATGACAACATCAATGTTTTTAAGATTGTGCACACGGGCGCCCTGCACCTCTATGGTTTCTTCCTGAGAAAATGCTTTGTTCATGAATTACTTAAAACTATCGGGCTTGCGATATGGTTCCTCAGGTGGGTCGGAATATATTCCCGCGGGGAGGAGAGTATCAATAAAATTTGTGGGCTTGGGGGGAGGCGTGGTCTTTTCTTCCGGCAGAAGAATCTCATAGGTTTTACCGGTTTCAACGGTGAGACGATTTTGAAGCAACCAGGGATTGAGCACTTTCAACATTTTATAATTGCTACCCATAGCAAGCGCAAAAGCTGTTAAATCCGGAAGCGTCCCATCCACCTGAATCCTGCGGGTCTCAATGGGTTGATATAAATCCCGATGATACAAACGATAGCCATATTCTTCCGGATTGCTGACAATTAACTTCAAAGCCAAAATCCGAAACACATAGCGGGAAGTTTCCTGATTGAGATACAGGTCATAATAAGAATCAACCTGCTGAACCTTTCGTGCAGAAGAAACGCCGCCATTTCCCATGTTGTAAGCCGCAGCGGCCAGTGTCCAGCTACCGAATCTATTGTAGGATTCCTTCAAGTATTTGCAGGCCGCACGGGTAGCTTTCACTGGATCCAATCTCTCGTCTATGTTTTCATTTACGGTTAAGTCAAACTGCTTCGCCGTTTCCGGAATAAATTGCCAGAATCCTTTAGCGCCTTTTCCGGACACCAGATTACTCAACCCACTCTCTGCCAATGCGAGGTAAAAAAAGTCTTCCGGTACACCTTCTTCCTTTAAAATTCGCGTAATTAGTGGACGCCAGCGATGCGCTTTTTTTAAAATCAACAGCATATTAGACTGCCAGTAGGCATTCACCTGGAGTTCTTTATCCAGTCGTTCATGAACTTCCATATCCTCAACCGGAACCTTTTCCCCGGCAAAAGACAATCCTGTTGGGTATTCAAAAGAAAAAATCTGTTGTCGAGTGCTCCAGTCCTGGCTTTTTTCCACGGCCTCCGGATGTCGTGAGGCATAGAAGAGCTGTCCCGCCCCAAAGGCGAAAAGCGTCAACAACATCCCCAACAAAAACGACCGTGAATGACCTTTCATTAAAAATTCGGTTTAAGCAGATACTTTTTGTAAAATTCGTCAATGTACTCGACAACTTCATCGGCAGTATCCACAAGGGTAAACAAAAACATGTCTTCGGGTGACACATTCTTCTCCTGCTTGAGCACCACCTGCTCAATCCAGTCCACCATGCCACCCCAAAAGCTCTTGCCTACCAATACAATGGGGAACTTCCCAATTTTCAGCGTTTGAATCAGGGTCAGGGCTTCGAATAATTCATCGAGAGTGCCAAAACCACCTGGCAACACGACAAACCCCTGAGAGTACTTGACGAACATGACTTTTCGAACGAAAAAATAATCGAAGTCAATGTCCTTATCCCGGTCAATGTAGGGGTTGGAATGTTGTTCAAAGGGCAATTCTATATTCAAACCCACAGAAATACCGCCGTTCTCATGCGCACCTTTATTGCCTGCTTCCATAATACCCGGACCACCACCTGTGATAACGCCAAAACCTCGGGTTGCCAACTTGCCGGCAATCTCTTCTGCTAGTCCGTAATATGGGTTATCCGGCTTGGTGCGAGCCGATCCAAACATGGACACACATGGCCCAATTTTGGACATTTTTTCAAATCCTTCTACGAATTCCGCAATGATTTTAAAAATCTGCCAGGTATCCACCACACGCTTCTCTTTCCAGTCCTTGTGAATGACGGACCCAATTTTGCCACTATACTTACTGTCTGCTGCCATATATCTAAAAATTTATCAATATCATTGAACTAGAGAACAATTAAATGGAGCCCCAATACCAGCCAGATATCACGATTATCGCAAAAACAACAGATACCACCCCATTCACCGTCATGAACGCAATATTTACCCTGCTTAAATCCCCCGGTTTTACCAGAGTATGCTGATACACCAACATCACCCCATAAAACGCCGCTGCCACCCAATAAGTCCAATTCCCGTCCGTTAAAAACCCAAAAGCAAGGACTGCACTCATGGACAAGACATGCAGAAATCTAGAAAACCACATGGCGCCCACTTCCCCCAACCAAACCGGAATACTATGCAGATTCAGCCCTTGATCAAAAGCCCTGTCTTGTAAGGCATAGATAATATCAAATCCACTTACCCAGGTCAATACCACAAACCCAAGGACTACCGGTGCCCAGGCAAAAGATTCTGTAACCGCCAGCCAGGCCCCAACAGGTGCCAAAGAAAGACCTAATCCGAGAACCAGATGACATAGGGCCGTAAATCGTTTGGTATAAGAATATCCAAGAATCACCAACAATGCAACCGGAGACAAATAAAAACACAACGGATTGATAAACCAGGTAGTCACGATGAAAGCCGCACTGTTCAGCAGGACAAAAATCAAAGCACTGTTCGCCGAAATAATCCCCGCAGGGATTTCCCGTTGTTTGGTCCGGACATTCCTGGCATCAATGCTTCTATCAAGATAGCGATTGAAGCCCATGGCCGCATTTCTGGCCAGAACCATACATAAAACGACCAAAATCAATTTCCAGGAATCAAAACCATAACCGGAGCGAAAAGCCAGAAATATCCCGACCAGAGCAAAGGGCATGGCATATACCGTATGGGCAAATTTTACGAGAGATAAGTATTTTTGTATCAAGTTCCTTGTGTAATATTGCAAAAATAC
>CANHCC010000053.1 GCA_947459115.1 Bacteroidota bacterium
AGGAAAATATATTTGACTCAAATACAACCGTAGGCATGAGAATTATTCATGGCCTACTCAATCAACTCCGGGCTAAATTTACTGTAAATACAAATGAGGGAACAGAATACCTCATTCAACTAGACACCTTAAAAACCATAGATCAATAGCCAGCCCTTTAACAAAATCGCAATTCCTCCCCCTAAAATACCACCTGCCATTAATTGAAAATTAGTATGTGCTTTTAATTCCATCCTGGCAAAAACAACCAATGGAAGAAATAATATAATTGATGCACCGAAGGTTGGAAACCATAAAATAGACAGAGAAATCAAGCCATAGACATGCAGAGATACTTTCTCCTTGAATGTCACAAAAAATGCAATAGTATTTAGTATAAAAATTTGCAATATTTTAGCACTCAAGTCAGGAAATGACTCTCGAAGATAGTACCAGACAGAAATTAAAATAACAAGACTAATTAAAAAAGGGACATATCTTTTTTCCTTAGGAATACTAAAAAATTCCCGATGCCCAATCAGGATCAAATAAATTCCGGATAATAATAATGGAAGAATGGCTGTTAATAAAACCAAGGTCGCCATAAATCCATAATGACCCACCAAGGCCACATTGGAAGGAAAACAAATAAACGCAGCCTGGAGACAGGCAGGATGGAACACCACAGAAATACATTTAGCCAGTGCGTTTTTTGTCATATAGACTTTCGTAATCTTGCAACAGGAATATCCATTTCCTGACGGTATTTCACCACAGTACGCCTGGCAATTGGATAGCCCTTTTCATTCAGCAATTCCTTTAGTTGCTCATCCGATAATGGATGTCGCTTATCCTCAGCTGCAATCATGTTTTGAAGTATTTTCTTGATTTCTTTATTTGAAACCTCCTCTCCGCTCTCGGTGGCTACCCCTTCAGAAAAGAAAAATTTTAATGGGTATATCCCAAATTCTGTTTGAACAAACTTACTATTGGCAACTCTGCTAATGGTTGAAATATCCATTCCTACTTCATCTGCCACATCTTTCAGAATCATGGGCCTCAACATGCGCTCATCACCTTCATTTATAAAGAATGCTTTTTGTTTCTCCGCAATACACCCCATGGTTTTTAAAAGAGTCACTTGTCTCTGCCGGATTGCATCAATAAACCATTGGGCGTTGTCAATTCTGGCTTTCAGAAATTGAACTGTTTCTTTATAATCGTTCCGTTTTTTATTATTCTCAACGAAGGTGCGCAGCTGTTCCCGATAAGACTTACTGACTCTCAACTCCGGTGCATTTCTGCTATTGAGTTTAATGTCTATTTCACCCTGATCAATCATTAACAAAAAATCCGGAACAATGTAAGACCCTTTGTCTTGGGTTTGTGCCTCTCCTGGCTTAGGATTCAGCCGGGAAATCACCTGAATAATATCCCTCAACTGATCATCTGAAATATGAAGCCTGCGGGTAATTTTCTCATAATGACGCTTACTAAATTCTTCAAAATATTCGGATAGAATCTTGAGTGCCAATTGCACTTCCGGCGTTTGTTCTCTTCTTTTTAATTGAATAATCAGACATTCCTGAATATCTCTGGCCCCAACCCCGGCAGGATCCATTTTTTGAATGGCTTTTAACAAACCCTCCAGCGTCTCCATGCTGACTTCTATATTATTTCGAAAAGCAAGATCATCCTGAATGGCCTCTAAACTCCTGCTTAAATATCCATTATCATCCAAACTTCCAATTAAGTGATGCCCAATTTGCTGCTCCTGATCTGTCAGATTCATCATACCCAATTGAGCATCGAGAGAATCAATTAAACTGGACAATTGAATAACAGGTGCCTCATAACGATCTTCTTCGTCCGTACTATACGGCAATTTACCTGTATTATCAAAGGTGTCATCCTCTCCGTAATAATCCTCCAAACTCTCTTCTTTTCCTACTTCTGATTCGGAATCATCTGTTCCTGAATCTTCAGAAGTGTTTTCTTTTGAAGGAGCCTGAGGTATTTCCTGAAAAACATCTGTTGTTGTCAGAGATTTATTTTCCTCCTCTTCCAGTGCAGGATTTTCCTCAAGTTCTTCTTTGATACGCCGTTCTAAATCCGCAGTTGGAATTTGCAACAGCTTAATAAACTGTATTTGCTGAGGGGATAATTTTTGAAGCAGTTTTTGATTAAGTCCCTGTTTTAACATGATTTATTTCTGAAGAAGGGTAACGCAGGATAGACTATAAAATTACTGTGTTTTAAGATTCAAATATGCACGGATATTAAGACATAACAATTTTGGCAAGCCTCCGCTTGGTGCAAGCCTCCGCTTGGTGCAAGCCTCCGCTTGGTGCAAGCCCCCGTTTGGTGCAAGCCCCCGCTTGGTGCAAGCCAATTGGGGTTTAGAGTCTGGCCAACCTTATCTGAAAGTAGGATAATTAAGACAGGCTCTATCAAAAAGGACATTATTCGGATATAGAAGCAGAACCACCAAAAAAAAGGGGACACCCTAAAGCGCCCCCTTTTTTTAATAGTACAGGTAAAATTATTTCTGAATCATCAGGCGGCCAGAGAAGGATTTACCTTCAGAACGCACAGTGTACAGATACAAACCAGAGGAGAGAGCACCCAATTCAGCACGAACTTCATGCTGACCAGCAGTAAACTCACCAGCAGCAACCGTGTAAACGGCCTGACCCATCAGGTTGGAGATAACGATTTCGGTGTTACCGGCAACAGACAGTTCGAAGTTGAAATTCACAACACCAGAAGTTGGGTTAGGATATACAACAGTATTGAACTCATCCACAGAAGAAGCAACAGAAACCGGAGGAGCTGCACCGAAAGGACCAGACAATGCAGTCATAGCGGTGGATTGTCCACAAGCACTTTCGAAAGCATTAGTAGTGATTAAAGAAGTAGGTACGCTCACGGCACGAATTTCATTCAAGCCTGGATCATCCCCATTTTGCAATTCAGTACCTGGCTCAGTGTCCCACTGATAAGTAACTTCGATAGAAGAACCCACATTGCGGGCGATAGAAGCAAACACTTCTTCATTGCCATTGAAAGTACCGGCTTGGTCATTGGTTATATTCTGAGAAGTGGACCAGGTGAGACCACCATCGGTAGAGAACACAACATGAACATCACGGTAGTTTTGTAACATACCATTGAATGTACCATCGGTAGAATCGAGTTCGTTGATGGCAGTATAGATACAATAGATATTTCCGGCAGCATCAATACCAGCTGAAGGCATAGAAGCTAATCCGGACAAACGATAACGACCACCGAGACCTGTAGCAGAACCTTCAGTAGTATGTTCAGCAATACCTAAGAAACCGTCACCATCGCAATCTTCAGCACCACCAATGCTTACCAAAGAAGTTGGATCAGCCTCGGTCCAGTGCACAATACCATTGGTTGCAGGGAAGAAGAAAGCAGAATCTGCACTAACATCCGGCTTAACACCGCGAGACAAACCATAGAATACATGAACGATATTGTTGTTATCAATCAAAACTTCTACTGATCCATCATTGAAGAGTAAAGTATCAGGAATACCATCCTGACCCGGAGTCGCAGGATCGTTGTTCAAATACACATCGGAGGTACGGTTGTTCATGTTGTAATGACCGGCAATTGGGAAAGAATCCACAAGGGTTTTAGTCCAGGTAACGCCATAGTCTGAAGATTTCCAGAGCGCCACATCATCAAAGTAGCCACCAATTACAACAGCTACGAAATTATCTTTTGCGTCAATCGCATAAGTATCTCCACCGCCATTTACATAACGAACGGTATCATAACCTGGCAATTGAATGTGATCATCCGCCCAGGTTGCACCACCGTCAGAGGAACGAGAGAAGAATGCAGGAATTTTAACTTTTGAATTTGGGTCTGTATAACCAGTATCCTGATGGTTATTTACCACATAGAAATTAGTACCGGAAACAGCTAACCTTGGCCAAATTGCACGGCTGGAAGAGATAGTGGTTGGCATTTCAGTAAAGGTTGGGGAACCAGCGGCTGTGTTTTTGTAAAAACGAAGTCTCTCAGAACCTGTAGCAGGATCATGAGATACAACAAGCTCACTTCCGTCCGTCATCTTGGCGATACAAGGCCAGCCGGTTCTTTGCGTTTCAACGCGGCCGGTTGGTGCAGCACCATAAACGCCAGTAGTACCACCTGCGAAATAGTTGTAACCGGTACCACGGTCGTTCCATGGACTAGAGCTGTTAGACATGGTCCAAACAGTAGTGATGTTTTGATTTCCTGTTACATCATGAACATAATGGCGATGCGCGACAGAAGCATTAGATTGGAGGTCGTAGGTAGAGTAACCGGCCAATACACCATGATTGGTTGCAGCCGTTCTTAAAGCAGAACCGGATGCTGGAGCTTGTTGAACTGACTCATTGCCTTTGAGGGCCATGATTTTAATTTTGGAGCCATTCACCATAGTGGTGGCAGCTGGTTGCTGGGGTATGGCGCGATATTTCGCTGACTGTGCCGTGGCCAGAACCGGGAGGATTGCTACAAGGAGTAACAGTACTTTTTTCATAACAAATTAAAACATCAATTTTGATCCATCATAAGTGCTGGATATATACACCCTCTGCTGAATGTGAACCGGGCCACAGAGCTGCCCGGACTTAAAATTAAAAGGATTTTATGGTTTTTGAAAATCCTTGTTATTTTTTCAAAATAAAAAAGGGACGAAAATGGGTATCATCTTCCAGAACAATTGTCCTGGTGACAGAATACCTGTCCCCTTTGACATTTTTTACCGTCCCAGGGTCAAAAGGCAACTTTCCCTCGCTGAAATAAATACCCGCATCCGGACGCGCCGCATTCGTTTCCATTCCTGCACCAATTCCGCTTCCGGAACTCCAGGACAGCCAAAACATAATTTTTAAAATCAGGAGGGCCATATCAATAGACTTATAGGTGACTGAATTATTTGTATTACAATAATACTAATTTTTTTCCACCCAGGTTACGCCAACCGCTCGTAATTCTATTTTCCAATTTCACCAGAATCAGGAGATATTGCCGGCATGCAAACCAAAATACATGTATTGATAATTGATAATCAAATCTTTAATGATCAACCATGAAAATTCGTGAATTACACCAAATGCATCATTTCACCCCAAGGTATCGCCCTACAGTTCGATGCAAATGTGCACGATCTTTTCCCATTACATTGTGTGCGTGCAGAGGGTAAGCCATATAATCCAAAATAACCCCCTGCTTTACCGCACTTTGTTGCAGAGCCAGACTATGTTGCCACAAAACGACATCATCAGAGGTTCCGTGAATCACCATCAGATCTCCTTTTAACTTACCAATCCGAGAAACCAGATTTGAAGCAGCATAACCATCCGGATTCGTCTGAGGGGTATCCATATACCTTTCTGTGTACATGATTTCATACATACGCCAGTCGCAAACCGGCCCACCGGCAACACCTTTTGCGAAGATATCCGGGTATTGGGTCATAAGATGTATCGTCATGAATCCTCCAAAGCTCCATCCAAACACATAAAACTCATCCTTCCGGGTCCATTTTTGCTGCTTCAGGTAATCAATTCCAAGTTTCTGGTCATAAGCTTCAGCATCTCCCAGCTTTCTAAAAGTGTATTGTTCAAACGCCTTCCCTCTGTTACCACTGCCACGATTATCTAATGTAAACACCACATACCCGCGTTGAGCCATAGAATACAACCAAAGATCTGCTCCTCCCAGCCAGGAGTTAGTGACCATTTGAGCATGTGGCCCTCCATAGACATAGACTAACACCGGATAGGTTTTAGTTGAATCAAACTCCGCAGGCAATATAAGTCGGGCATTTAGCGCAACAGAATCTTCGGTAAAAAACTTGAGCAATCGGACTTCACAGGCATCATATTTCGCGATTGGATTTCCGGATTTTAACAATTCCTTTTTCTCCTCACCCTCAGGAGTACAAACCGAAATCACACGGGGGGTATTAAGATCGGTGAAAAAATCCAGGTAATCCCCGGTATTAAGATTGACTTTGCAGAGGTGAGTGCCTGGCTTTTCCGTTATTTGATTAAACAATTCCTCTTGGATACTTACTTTGACCAGATGCCGACTGAGGCCATCTTCTCCTGTACTTGTCAAGTATAAAGTTTCCTGATTGTCGGACAGGCCTATCACTTCAATAACATCCCAATCTCCTTTCGTCAAGACCTTTTCTTCTTTTCCAGTTTCAAACAGATAAAGGTGATTGTGGCCGGTTCTTTCACTTTGCCAAATGAAGCGAGAGCCCGATGCCTCTAAGAAAATGGGGCCATGCTGAGGCTCAACATAAGCCTCATGCTTTTCTTCCAAAACAGTTGCAAGCAGACTTCCAGTGTTGGCATCAAACTTTTGCAACTTCATGTGATTCTGATCCCTGTTCAGCACAGCGACGAAGATAAACTTCTCATCAGGGGTCCAGGTAACATTCGTGAGATATTGATCTGCAGGACCTTCGGTAGCCAGCCAGACGGTCTTTTGCTTGAGGATATTAAAGACGCCCACTTTCACCTGATGGCTACTATCTCCGGCCATAGGATATCGAATCATTGTGGCATTAGCAGGGATTTGAGTCAAATCCAATATTGGATAAGTGCTTACCATCGTTTCATCCATTCGATAAAAGGCAAGAAGATTGCCTTTGGGAGACCAAAAGGTACCTTTTGTAATACCAAATTCATTTCGATGAACACTCTGCCCATTGACGATTCCGGGATTTTTATCAGCGGTTATTTGAATTTCGGTTCCCCGGGAGCTAACAAATAAATTATTCTCCCTGGTGAAGGCCACTGAATAAAAGTTGGTTTCAATATCCGTATGCTCTCCTTTGGGGTCAAAGGAATTTTTCAAAGAAACCGATTTGGAACCCAACTCCAGTGCAAGCACACTGCCTGCATGCTGATACCAGGCTTGTTTCCCACTTGTCCAATTCAAAAAAGGGAAAGACTTAAGGGAATCAAGTCCCTGTTCCTGGTGGGCGCGATTCAAATCATTCAGGGAAAGTACCGTATAAGCCGAATCTGAATCCAAAGCAAGGAGATACAATTCGTCTTTGTCCACCCATGCCCACAAAGAAGAGGAGGGAATCCAGGCGGGTTGACGAAATGAAGCCGGCGCAAGTATCGTACGCCCTTTCATCACCGCTTCTTCCGGTGTAATGATCTGAGCCTTCAAAAGGCCTATGGTCAGAAAAAGACCTATAAATGGGAGAAGTAATTTCTTCATACAGCGGGTAATAATTATTTAAGTGTTTTATCTAACCAATCTAAAAAAACTCTGTGCCAGAGGACGGAGTTCTGAGGTCTCACCACCCAGTGCCCTTCATCCGGGAACCATAAAAAGCGACTTTGTATTCCTTTAACCTGGGCAATACTAAACGCATTGATACCTTCCGTTACAGGAACCCGAAAATCTTTATCTCCGTGAATCACCAGAATGGGCGTATTCCAATTGCCCACAAACTTATGGGGGGAGAAGGCGTCGTAGCTTTTAGGCTTGGGGCTATTCCAGAAAGGTCCCTCCATTTCACGATTCACAAAGAAAATTTCTTCAGTAGCCCCATACATACTTTCCAAATTAAAGACGCCACAATGCGCAATAAAAGTTTTGAAGCGATTCTGATGATTTCCTGCAAGCCAATATACCGAATACCCCCCATAACTGGCACCAACAGCACCAAGACGGGAGGCATCCACAAAGGGTAGTTTTGCAATAGAATCTGTTGCCGACAAGTAATCCCGGAAGGCCTGTCCGCCCCAATCCCCGCCAATATCATCATTCCAGGCTTGACCAAAGCCCGGCAACCCTCTGCGATTGGGCGCAATGACAATGTAGCCTCTGGAGGCCATGAGTTGAAAATTCCAGCGATAGGAAAAAAACTGGCTGACCTGACTTTGAGGACCGCCTTGACAATAAAGCAGGGCCGGATATTTTTTACTGGGATCAAAATCCGGAGGGTATATTACCCAAACCAACATTTCTTTGTTGTCCGTGGTTTTCACCATCCGACTTTCTACTTTGCCGGTCTTAACACCGGCCAACATCTGCTGATTGACTTGTGTTAATGGAGATTCCTTCCCGGAATTCAGATCCAACAGATACAGATCTGCCGGATTGGCCATAGTCGTGCGCATACACACAAGGGTATTTTTATTGCCCCCAATCACCTGAGGAGAGGACAGGTTATGCATGCCTGAGGAGATTAATTTTACCTCTTCACTTTTAGATACAGGTGTAAGAGAAATGCGTGCGATTTGCTCTGTTCCCATGGTAGGAATTTGAGCATATAAGCAAGAAGCATCTTGAGCCCAAAGTATTTTTTCGACGGTCACATCATTCTGACCGGTCAGTTCCCGAGTAGAATTAGCGGATAAATCATATAAAATGACGCGGTTTTTGTCGGCTTCATATCCGGGGGTTGACATACTCAACCAAGCCAGATAACGACCATCGGGAGAAAAGGACGGCTCCAGGTCATAGCCCTTATTTTGCTGGGAGACATTTCGGGTTGTGGCAGATTTTATATCATAAATATAAATATCGGTATTGGTACTGTTAGCAGAGGCGGTGCCATTGAGTTTTTTACAAGCATAGGCAATCCTGGATTCATCTGCAGACCAGGAGGCATGCTCTAGTCCCCCATGAGGCATGACCGGCGCATGATAGGGCTCTCCTGCCAAAAGATCCAGTTCCCCACCCGAGGTTTTTCCATTTTGAAGCGCCTGAACAAACAGGTGATTATAGGTTCCATCGGACCAGTGATCCCAATGACGGAACATCAATTCATCATAAATTTCACCCGTGGCCTTTGGCAAATCCGGGTAAAGGTCTTTGGCCGTTTTACCAACTTTGACTTTTTTATAATACAGAAGAAAATTTCCTTTCGGAGAATATTCGAATGCTTCAGGCCCATCTGTCCAGTTGGAAACCTGAGTAAGCGCAGAGCCATCCGGATTCATTTCCCAGAGATTCACTTTTCCTTCGGTAGCTTTAAGAAAAGCAATGCGTTTCCCGTCTGGCGTCCACCGGGGATTAAATTCACTTTCAGGCGTAGCAGTAATCTGAGTGGCGCGTCCTCCTGAAACCGACATCAGCCAAAGGTCTGTATTCCCTTTATTTTCCTGTAGCGAAAACTGACGAAGCCCATACAAGACTTGTTTTCCATCCGGAGATACCTGATACTCGGTAATTCTGTTTAAACGCCAGAGCAATTCCGGTGTGTAGGCAGTCTGAGCATTGAGCGCCTGCAGAGAGATTAACATCATCGAAAGGCTCAGCAGCATGTGCCTTGTAATGGTTTTAGAGAAAACTTTCATGAGTGATTCAATAATTCGTGAAATTACTAGTTTTCAGGTGAGGGTAAAGGGTATTTTAATGGAGGTGGGGCTCAAGAGGGGTTTGAAGCGCCCGGGAATTTGCCGAATATCACAAATATCATGAACTTCAGGGATTCGTCCCTTAACTTTGTTTTTATGAATTCTACCCAGGCCATACCATTTCTGAATATTCAGGGCGTCACCAAAAAATATGCAACCAAAGTTGCGGTGAATGCTTTGAGCCTAAAAATTCCGCCGGGCGTCATTTTCGGTCTTTTAGGGCCGAATGGCGCCGGGAAAACCTCCCTCATTCGAATGATTACCGGCATTACGGCACCGGATGAAGGGGTCGTGGAAATTGAAGGAAGGGCATTTAAAGAGAGCGACCAACAATGGATAGGCTACATGCCGGAAGAAAGAGGGCTTTATAAAAAAATGAAAATTGCCGAGCAGTTGCAGTATTTGCTGCAATTGAAAGGGATGACCGGCAAAGCAGCCCTTGAAGCCACCGAATATTGGCTGGAACGCCTGGAGATTGCGTCCTGGAAAAACCGAAAAGTAGAAGAACTCTCCAAAGGGATGCAGCAAAAGATTCAGTTTATTGCTACCATTGCCCATAAGCCTAAACTCATTATTCTGGATGAACCATTTTCAGGACTGGACCCTTTAAACTCGAAACTGGTAGAAGACATCATTCACGAGTTGAAAGAAGATGGGGCAACAATTTTATTTTCTACCCATCGAATGGAGCAGGTAGAGCAACTTTGTGATGAAATCGCATTAGTTGACAAAGGCATAGTGGTACTGGAAGGCAATGTCAAAGACATCCGTAGACGATATCGTAAATCTATTTATAATATTGTATTGGAAGAGGAGGCGCCTCTACCGCCACTCAAAGGGGTAACCCTTCTCTCGCAAAAAGGAGATAGTTATCAAATACAACTGGATTCAAACCTGGATGCCAGAAGCTTTATTCAGGAACTGAATCAGACCTGTCACATTCAGAAGGTGGAGTTACATCTGCCCTCCCTGAGTGATATATTTATCGAAGTTGTTAGTCAGAGAAAATCAAAATGAAAAAGATACAAATCATCATTATCCGGGAATATTTGATTCGGGTTAAGAGTAAAACCTTTTTACTTTCCACCCTTCTTACCCCCTTAGCCTTTGTTGCCATTGCCGGAGTTGCTATTTTGGCCTCCTCCTGGAAGGAAGATGAAGCCTACCAAATTTTCCTTCAGGATGAAACAGGTGTAATATTACCCGCTCTGGAGGGCAAAAAAGGGGAGTTACAATTTATATCTAGTCTTCCGGAAGGTAAAGATTTAAACAGCTGGCTCGGAGAAGATAAATCGCATGGGTATTTAAAAACAGATTCCACCTTTTTAACAGCGGATGTCCCCAAGGCGGAACTTCATTCCTCCGGCAACATTCCCATTTCTCTGAAATCTACGCTAGAGGATACCCTGACACGTGTGATACGCAATATTCGCCTGGCAGAGACGGGTATCACTGCCGCCGAAATGAAACGCATCACGCAGGAAGTAAAACTTAAAACGCTTAAAGTAACAGAAGAGGGAACTGAGAGGTCCAGTACGGGAATAGCGGCTATTTTAGGCTATATCATGGGGATTCTGATTTACATCTTTATGTTTAGTTATGGCATGATTGTTATGCGAGGCGTCATCGAAGAAAAAACCAATCGGATTGTGGAAGTCATTATTTCATCTGTCCGTCCCTTTCAACTCATGATAGGAAAAATTATTGCCATTGCTGCGGTGGGGCTCACCCAGTTTACCATCTGGATTATTTTATTGACAACCATCAGTGCTGTAACGCTGCCTTTATTGACCAAAGACCTGAAGGCCCCTCCAACCACTCAGAGCCTTCCGGGCGGCATGCCTTCTGAGATTCCTATGGAAGATCAAAACCAGATTGCCGAAGAAATTGCTACCGGTGTTCGCCAATTTGACATCAGCCTGATTTTTTATTTTATCTTTTACTTTTTAGGGGGCTATTTGCTGTATGGTTCCTTGTTTGCTGCGGTTGGTTCTGCTGTAGATCAGGAAAGTGATTCTCAGCAATTAATATGGCCTATTACCATTCCGCTTATGATTCCGATGATGCTGTTGGGCAACATCCTCCAGCAGCCGGATGGAAGTCTGGCGGTGTTTTGCTCGATTTTCCCTTTGTTTTCACCAGTTTGCATGATGGTCAGACTCGCCTCGGTTCAGGTGCCCTGGTATGAGATTGTCGCTTCCGGCGTGGCTTTAATTCTAACTTTTCTCCTCGTCATCTGGCTGGCAGGTAAAATTTACAGAACCGGAATCTTTATGTATGGAAAAAAGCCGTCCATTAAAGAGGTCGCTCGTTGGATTTTCTCCTGAATAAGTCCTTTCTTATTCCTGAGATTTTTCCTAAGTTTAAAATAAAATCTGAAAGCTGATAGTAGCTTTAACAGGCATGTATTGCAATAAGAGTAGAGGATATCAACGACTGAATACGCATTTGACCACCCCTGTGGTCCTGTTATTCTATTGTGTCTGGGCGTTATCTGCTCTGAAAGCACAATCTCTTCAAAAAATCCAATTCCCCTTTGATCTGCCTTTCACCATAGAAGAAACGCCCTACTATACCTTCAATCCATTAGATCGCCAAACCTCTCTCCGAATGTCTTATGCCAAGTCGGAAATTCTTAATCCGGAAGCCTGGAAGAATGTAAATCAGGAAAAAGAAGTTTATGAGATTCAATTGGTGTACACAAAATATCCGCGAGATTTCGACAAGTGGCTAACCGATTATGACTGGCTATTGGAAAGTCGTCTAAACGAACTCTTTAAGCTAGATCCTTCCCTCAACAATCCCGGCATTCGATGGAGAATCATCCTACAGACCAAATGTTCGGATGCAGAAACGGCTAAAGAAATGTATCATGGCATTGTCATTAAATACAAACCCCGAAAAGCCTGGACAGCGAAAATCCGGGATGGATATGGCAAACAAATGGAGCTGGTTCACCGGATTGTCGAGGGAGATACCATGCCCACCGACACCGTCGTTTTAAGAGCATTCAATCGCAAACAAGACTGGAAAAAGATGCTGGTCATTATGGATTGGACCGGCAGCATGTATGAATACAGCTCTCAATTGGTGTATTGGCACAAGCAAAATATAGCAAGGGACTTAATCAAACATATGGTTCTCTTTAATGACGGGGACGACAACAAATACAAGGGACAGGCGAGAGCGAAGACGGTTGGGAAGACCGGAGGAATTTATTCCATGGATGTCTATAGTCTGGACAACATGTATCAGACTTTAGAGAAAGCCATGAGAGCCGGTAACGGGGGAGATGCCCCGGAAAACAATCTGGAAGCCATCTTAAAAGGCTTAAAATTTTATTCCTATTGTGAGGAGGTTGTATTAATTGCAGACAACAAAGCCCCCCCGCGCGATATGGCCCTGATTAAAAAAATCAAGCGCCCGGTTCATATCATTTTATGCGGAGCGAATCCGGCACCACCGGATTTAAGTTATTTGAATATTGCTTACCTCACCGGCGGCTCTATCAGCACCATGCAGGAAGAAATCCGATTTACCGGAAATACACAGGAGACGATTCGCTTTACAATTGGCAAATATCAATTTACCGCTGCCAATGGGGAAGTAAAGCGAGATGTAGTACCGTAATTTTTCAAAACTCTACCAACTCGTAATTGGTACTACGACCACCCTGCGCCTCTTGACGAAGGATGCCTTTTTCTTGTAGGTCTTTGATGTCTCTCAGGGCTGTGTCGGGGGAGCATTTGGCCATTTTGGCCCATTTTGAAGATTTCAATTTTCCCTCTATCCCATCCAGAAGCTTGTTCAACATGAATCTTTGTCTTTCATTCAAAGCAGTAGCCTCATGAATTTTCCAAAACTCCACTTTTTGAAAAACCTTAGTAAGCGTATCCAGGGTCGAGAGCAGTGCGTTGTGAAGGCATCGCAAAAACCAGATTAACCAATCGGTTATGTCCCCCTGACTATATTGCACCTCCTGTAAAACCTTATAGTACTGTTTACGCTCAACCAAAATTCGGCTGGACATGCTGTAAAAACGGTCCCTGGTTTGATCGGCACGCGCCAGCAACATATCTGAAATGGCTCTGCCGATGCGGCCATTCCCATCATCAAAAGGGTGAATGATAATAAACCAGAAGTGTGCAATAGCCGCTTTCATAACAGGATCCAAAGAATTTTCCTGATTAAACCATTGAATAAACCGATCCATTTCGGTTTGAACCTGAGCGGCAGGAATCGCCTCAAAATAAACTTTCTCCTGTCCCATGGGTCCTGAAACAATTTGCATCTCCCCGGTGCGGTATTGACCAACTTCAATTTTATGCATACCACTGTAACCGGAAGGAAACAAAGCTGCGTGCCAGGCAAACAGTCGAGCATGCGTAAGCGGATTCCTGAAATTTTGGGTTGCATCCAGCATCATTTCTACTATCCCTTCCACCTGTTTGCTGGAGGAAATCAAACCACCCGAAGGGAAGCCCAATCTTCTGGCAATCGAGGAGCGAACCTGATCCGGATTTAACATTTCCCCTTCAATTTCAGAAGAATGAAGTACATCAAAAGCAAGGGTATCCAAAGCGACGGATTGTCTGGCTTCAAAACCCAGCATATGCATCTGTCCATAAATTTTCCCCTGAAGATGTCGTACTTCCCCGAACAGAGCATGAATGTCGGCATCCTTCCAGGTAAACTTTGTCCAATCCGGATATTCGTAAATGTACTTTGGCACCTCTGAAAGCAAATATGCGGTAAATATACATTTTATTTACCGCATATTTGCGGAGAATATATTTTCGGTCGGGGGGGGGGGATTGTCCATTTCAGCACCCGTACCACGGGGGACAATGTCATGTATAAAACAGAATCCGATCAAATGAAGGATAAACTTATTGAGCAATTAATACAATCTAAGGAAGAGGTAATTGCTGCCAAGCAGGCAGAAATTGATGTACTGAAAAAATAACTAGAAAAAATCGAGGGGAAGAGGTAATCGCTCTGAGGAAGCCCTAAGACACCTTTAACCTGATCCTCGAAGGCTTACGACCATAATCCCCGGGCAATGCCACATGCTCCTGAAGGAACTGGTCATTGTGGCCAAATATATCCAGAACAAGTCCACTCCGAACTAATCTATCCTCTCGATTCCGGATTTCATGAAAAGATGAAAACTGCCAGTCCTCCGGCTGATGAACCATGCCATGATAGACCGGATTTTTGTGAATGTATAAAACCGTTCTGCCGATATCGTCCTTATCGCCTAATACCTTCGTGAATCTCTCCGGATTCCATTGCATTCCGGTTCTTTCGTATTTTTTTGCCTGGTACTGGCTATAGGAATGCTTGAGGCCTCTGATGCAGGCACGGATTTGTTCATCAACAGACCCTTCAAATGGGGTCAATCCGGGTGGTAGCTCGAGAATGTAATCCTCCCTCAGATATTCTTCCAGGTCTGAAGCGTAAAGATTCAAGTCCATCAGATGATATTGAATACTCAACCTGGACAAAACCAATGTAGGATGGGGGCGTATTATTAGATGTACGTGATTTCCCAAAATCACATAAGACAGAATCTCACAACAAGGCAAAATAAAAAACCGCATTTTATTCCGGAAAAATCTCCTATCCTCATCATCCAGAAACAGGATGGTATCCGAATTAGCTTTCAATATTTCATGGTAATAGAGACCTGACTCAAAAGGAATTTTCTTCTCCATAGGTAACTCATTTGTTCGGCTACAAACCTAATATATAAATGACCTCTTTTTTCGGAAACATTAGCGGATACTTGAATAATTTCTCACTAACCTTTTCAGGCACACCCTAAGTTCATTTTGGTGACCACCATCAGCATTGGCGGTAATTTGGAGGCTATTTCAACCGAACAAGATAGTGGATTGCGAATGAGCATGTTTCGGAAACTTTTATTTAGGAGGGGAGCGACGCCTCGGGGGGAGCGACGCCTCGGGGGGAGCGACGCCTCGGGGGGAGCCAAACAGTTCCCCAAAAAAAATCCCCGCCTTTGCAGGCAGGGATTTAATCTCTGATTGAAGATAAACTTACTCCGCAGCGCTTTCGGCTACAGCTTCTTTCTCATCTTTCTTAGCAGCATTTTCTGCTTCCT
>CANHCC010000054.1 GCA_947459115.1 Bacteroidota bacterium
GAAAATTGAGTTTGAGATCGAGGAGGGGGAAGTCTATAAAATTGATTCGGTTAAGTATCGTGTAGAACAGCCGGAGGTATTTGCCCCCTTATTACGAAAAGCGGTAGAAACACAATTAAAGCCCGGAAGTCCTTATCAGGAGGATGCATTTTCCGGAGAAAGGCAGCGAATAGCAGACCTGGTGCGAAATGCAGGGTTTTATCGCTTTAATTTATCCGCGATTACCTTCACGGTAGATACCCTGACGGTCAAAAATCGTCCCCCATCACCTGTTCAGAAAAAACATGGGGGGAAAGGGGTACGCTTCCTGGATATTATTGTTAAAATCCCCGGGGAGTTTTACCTGTATCGTATCGGGGAGGTAGAGTTGAATTTGTACAGACCGGATTTTCTTTCCACCAATACGATTTCAACGACTAATTCGATTATCTCCTTTCGGACAGATACCATTACCAAAGATTTTTGTCGTCGCTATAACATCCGTCGCCGTCAGGCCGATTCTCCCTATAAAATCCGGTATAATATTCAGAAGAGTGAAATTCAAAAATTAAGTTATAATTTTTTAAGTCAGCGTCTTTTGCTTCGACAGGGAGAACCTTATTCTCAACGAAATTATCAGAGATCCTTGCTTCGCCTTCAGGGGATGAATATTCTGCGCACAAGTGTGATTCGATTTTTGCCGGATGATTCGACGCATACGCTAAAGGTCTTTACAGATCTGACCTTGCAGAGAAAGAATAGTTTAAGGATTGGGGTAGAGGCGTTTTGGTCTGAATTTCGTACGCTGGGAGCCAACTATCTGCCCGGTGTTGGAGGAAACGTTACTTATCGAAACAACAATGTGTTTCGTCATGCAGAGAAGTTGGAAATTTCTGCAAAAGGGAATGTGAGCTGGTACAAGGCCTCTTCGGAGCAAGCCAACCTTCAGATATATTATGCCTATGGTGGCAGAGCCAATCTGACCTTCCCCAATCTCGTCCTGCCCTGGAGATCCAAGGGGGATGTCAGTTTCTTCAATCCATCGACCTCATTCCTCTTATCTTTTGATACGGAAAACCGGATTGAGTTTCAGAGGCAGATTACGGATGTGTCCTTTTCCTATCAATGGTTTCACATACCTTTTTCCATGCAACAGTCCAGTCAGGCAACGCCTCTGGCCCTATCCTTTATACGAAGTAATTTATCCCCTGAATTTGAGACGAGTATTAATCAATTGAGTCCTTTTTTACGAGAATTGGTTCGACGGGACTTTAATTCCCGATACACCGCTAGTCACCTGTATAGTTATATCTTCAGTGACTATGCTTCGACGCGTTCGAGGTCTTCCCATTATTTTAAGGGGATAGTGGAAATAGGCGGGTTTATCCCTTATGTGGTTGACCGTTATGGAAAGACCGATAGAAATTATAAAGATGGGATTTTGAATGGCGTGTCTTATGGGCAATTCTTTAAGATATCTTTAGAGGGGAAACGCTATACCCCACTTGGCAGGACGGGCGAATTGGTGTATCGAATGAAAGTGGGTTTTGCCGATCCATTTAACTATGTGGGCCAAGTCCCGTTTGAGAGTCGCTTTTATATGGGAGGAACCAATTCTTTGAGAGGTTGGATTTCTAATACGGTCGGTCCGGGTACTTTTAATCAGTTGAATACGCTGGAGTCCAATAACAATCTGATTACGCCGGGCGGGGAAATGGCATTTGAGGTAAATGCCGAATTTCGTCGGGATGTTTATGAGTTTTTGGAAGGGGCGCTTTTTGTGGATGCAGGTAATGTGTGGTTCGCATCTGGCGGTTCTTTTCAGGATAGTCGCGGAAAGTTATCCACAGAGACGCTAAAGCTTGCCTTCAACGCAGGTATTGGTCTTCGGTTTGATTTCTCTTTCCTTATCCTGAGGCTGGATATTGCTCAGCAACTTTATGCACCGGATTTAGAGGACTGGGTCGTCAAACGCGTCCCCTCAGATTTGGGAGGTCGAAGAATTCAATATAACTTGGGCATAGGTTATCCTTTCTGAAAAGCCTTTTGCATGAAATATCAAGAACTTGTTTCCTCCATTAAAGCCGGAAAATTTGTCCCGGTATATTACCTTTTTGGGGAAGAACCCTATTTCATTGATAAAATTACGGACCTTCTGGAAGAGAAGGTTTTGGATGAAGGTCTGAAAAGTTTTAATCAGGAAATTGTTTATGGCGCTGATATGACAGGCGGTAAACTCAATGGCCTGCTGAGGTCCTTTCCCGTAATGAGTAATTACCGGCTTGTCATTTTAAAGGAAGCCCAGAAATTAAAGAAAACAGAATGGGATCACTTGTCTTCTTATATGGAGAAACCATTGGATTCCACCATTTTTGTTATTGCTTTTAAAGATAAAAAAATGGATGCCCGAACGAAGCTTGGCAAACTGCTGAAAGACGGCAAGGCCATTCATACTTTGGAATCCAAAAAATTATACGAAAACCAAGTTCCCGATTTTTTGAGGCAGGTCCTCTCCAACTTTGACTTGACGGCTGATGAAAAGGCAATCAATCTTTTGGTAGAGTGTTATGGAAATAATCTGTCTCTCATTGAGAAAGAAATTGAAAAATTATCCATTCAGCTCAAGTTCCTCAAGAAGAAGTCCATTACCACAGATTTTATTTATGAGTTTGTGAATATTGACCGGGAGTTTAATGTGTTTGAACTTCAGGATTCCCTGAGTCAAAAGAACCTTTATAAGTCCTGGCAGATCATGGATAATCTGGCCAAAAATCCCAAAGAAAATCCATTGCCTCAGGTCTTACATAATTTGTTTTCTTATTACAATCGTTTGGCTGTTTTGAAATACCGGCGAGCGGAGGATGAGAAAGAGATTGCTTCCGTGCTGGGCATACACCCCTTTGTGGCCAAGGGCTACAAGCCTGCCTTGCGGAATTATAGTATGGTAAAAATCAAAGAAAATCTGATACATATCGCAGAAACCGACCTTCGTGCCAAGGGAATACACACCACCTACATGGAGGACGAGCATCTAATGAAAACTCTGCTTCAACAACTTGTCCGCTAATTAATCCATGAACTTACTCCTGCGTCTGACGGCCTTTTGCTGTTTTTTGATCCCCTTCCTTCTGCAAGCCCAAAATGAGCTGAAAGGATCCGTGAATGATGAAAAAGGGGAGCCTGTCATGGGGGCAACTGCTATTGTTGAGGAACTTAAAGTGGGGGCTTTTACCAATGAACTCGGGGTATTCAGTAT
The DNA here is from genome assembly GCA_947459115.1 of Bacteroidota bacterium. GTDB lineage: Bacteria > Bacteroidota > Bacteroidia > J057 > RFSG01 > CANHCC01. Next base: position 3,236 of record CANHCC010000054.1, read on the forward strand.
AGCCAAAATTCCATCAGGCAAGTACACGCTTCGCATCACCAGCCTCGGCTATGATACCATTCGTCAGCCTCTGGATATGAGTAACATCAATGGGAAAATTCTGAAAGTGGCGCTTGTTTTGAAAGAGAGAGCAACCCAATTGGAAGAAGTCGTCATCACGGATGAGAAAGTTGGAAAAATTGATCCGGTGAAATTAAAAATCGGAGAGTCTAGAATTTCTGCCCGTCAAATTCGCTTAATGCCTTCTCTGGGCTCTGCAGATTTGGCCCAATACCTTCAAGTGTTGCCCGGGGTCATTACTTCCGGAGATCAAGGAGGGCAATTATTTGTAAGAGGGGGGACTCCCATAATGAATATGGTGCTGATGGATGGTATGATTGTTTATGCACCCTTTCACAGCATTGGCGTATTTAGTGTGTTTGATCCTGAATATATCCGCACAACAGATGTCTATTCCGGGGGCTTTGGTGCTGAATATGGGGGACGCGTCTCCTCGGTCATGGACATTCGGACCCGTAATGGGAATCTCAATAATTTTTCTGCTAAAGTGCATACCAATCCTTTTACTTCCGGCGTATTGATGGAAGGACCACTTTCTAAAAAGAATACACCCGGTAGTGGTTCTTCCTATTTGTTGTCCTGGCGGGAATTAAGGCTTGATAAAACTGCGCCGATGCTATACAAGAATTTGACAGATACTTTTGGTCTTCCCTATAAATTCAGGGATATATACGGAAAACTGACCTTTACCGGTCAGGGTAATAAGTTCAATCTCTTTGGATTTTCTCACAGCGATGATGTAAATCTTGCTTTCCCTTCCGATGTATCCTGGAATGCTTTTGGCGGCGGGTTGAATTTTCAATATTTACCACCGCATTCAAAGGTGATTATGTCCGGAAACATTGCTTACTCCGGCTATAAGACCCAACTCAATTCTGTAAATGAAACCTTCCCCCGGTCTTCTGAAATTCAGGGATTGAATTCCAATTTAAATTTCGCTTACATTATCAATAATGTGGATGAGTTAAGTTATGGGGTTCAAATCTTGAGCTTCGGCACGAAGTTTAACTTTACCAATGCTTTTGGAAATAAAGTTGTGCAGGAGGATTCCAATACGGAGCTGGCGACTTATCTGAAATATCGTAAGGTATTCAAAAGAAAGTCAAGTGAAGATGGTACTGCAAAAAAGCCACGCGCAGTGCTGGAGCCAGGATTGAGGGGGCATTTTTTCAATGACAAAAACTATTTTTCTATTGAGCCCAGACTTCGGGGAAAACTTAATTTTAATCGTATCAGTTTCCATGCTGCCACAGGTTTATATGCCCAGAATTTGGTAAGCTCCGGTTCAGATCTGGATGTGGTCAATTTCTTCCAGGGGATTTTAACGGCACCGGATAATCTCCCCAATCCCACTCAAAGTCATAGTTTACAGACCTCAGCGCATTTGGTAGGGGGCACAGAAATCGAATTGTTTGAGAATTTGGAGACCACAGTGGAAGGCTGGTATAAAAACTTCTCTCAGATTACCTCCATTAATAGGTTTAAGATATTTCCGGCCGATCCGGATTTTGTAGTAGAAACCGGCAAAGCATACGGCGCAGATATTGCATTAAAATACGATCGCAAAAATCTTTATCTCTATGCGAATTACGGTTGGGCTTTTATAAACAGAAATAACGGCCAGCAGGAATATCCGGCCTCTTTTGACAGACGACATACTGCGAACACTGTGGCCTCCTGGTCTAAGGGCAATGTCTATGATAAACAAATTCAACAGGCTAAAGAGGATGGAAACAACGGCCTGCCATTTAAGCCCAGATTTGAATCCAGTAAATGGGAGTTTGGGGGAAGATGGAGTCTGGGTTCAGGCTTTCCGTTTACTCAAACACAAGGCTTTTTTGAGAAGTTAGGCTTTAACACGGATGGTTCCCAAACCCCTGTCAATTCTCAAAATGGTAACCTTGGGATTTTATACAGCTCACAATTGAACCAGGGGCGCCTACCTTATTTTCATCGCCTTGATTTTAGTGCTAAAAGAAGATGGCAGATTAAAAACCGGTTCCTCGTAGAACTAAATGTTTCTATCTACAACACCTATAATCGTCAAAATATCTTTTACATAGATCGTATCCGATACACCAGAGTGAATCAGTTGCCTTTGATTCCTTCTGCCGGTATTCAAATAACCTATTAATACAATAGAATGAATGGTCATCATCTTTTCAGGATGGGAAAAAATAAACGGAATAGCTCAATGCTGATTTCAGCAGACAGGATGCGGTTGTTTCTGTTGGTGCTGTTAACAAATTTGGGTATTTCGCTTCAGTCCCAAAATGCACTGCCATCAGAGTTTGAGCAGGTAAAGGATTATGAGCAAGGGCTTCAATTGTTTCGGACAGGTCAGTTCGAAGCGGCTGCGTTGGCTTTTGACCGATGGGCAACAGAAACCGGTAATGGAGGCAAGTTCGGTCTTGCTGGCGATTATCGGAGCGATGCAGCTTATTATCGGGCTTTATGTTCCTGGTATCTTGATCGCCCGGATGCGGAAAGTCGCCTAAGAGCCTTCATCGATCAGTATCCTACCCATGTTACAGCCCCAATGGCCAGAATATGGTTGGTGCGCAATACCTTTCGTCATAAACAATATCGTGAAACGCTTCAGGAATTAAATTTTGTTAAGATTCCCGATGCATGGTTACCGGATAGTATTAATCAGGAAGTGCGTTATATGGCAGGCGTCTGTTGGTATCAATATCGGGAATATGCCAAGGCACTGAAGTATTTCTCTGATCTGGCTTCGTTTGAAAGTATATGGAAGCTTGAAGCTATTCGCTATACCGGCGTTATTCACTATGGGATGAGTAATTATGCTGAGGCCATCTCTACCCTTGGTCCTCTTTCGTATGCTTCTCACACGGCAGAAACTGCTCTGGCTTTGGCAAGAAGTTATTATGAAGCAGGGCGTCTCGATGCCCTGAATGAAATGGTATCCGGCCTGCCCGATAATCTTAAAGATTCAGAGTTGTATCTGGTACTGGCTGCCGCTTCTATGCGTCAGGAAAAATTTCGAGACGCCCTCCAGTGGTTTGACACTTATCAGAAATATCGTAATCTGAATTATCCAGCGTTAAAATTTCAATACGCTTATGCCGCTTATCGGGAAAACCGTTGTGACCTGGCATCTCCCATTTTTGAGCAACTGGTTAGTCAGCCGGATTCTACTTCTTCTCTATCTTCGTATTATCTGGCCTATTGTTTTTTGAAAGATAAAAAAATCGAGCCTGCCCGCCTTGCATTTATGCGCGCCGCCAGTGACAGAGCGCCCTCCTCCATTACCGAGGATGCTATTCTGGAATATGCAAAGATTTCCTATCAGGAAAAGTATTTTCAAGATGCCATCTCTCAGCTAAAGTCCTATCTCAAAAAGTATCCGGCCGGAAGATTCCTGAATGAGGCACAAACCCTTATCGGAGAGGTGTTGTTTTATTCGGACAACTTTAAGGAATCGGTACAATATTTAGAATCTTCCAAAAGTACAGATGAAAGAAGCCTGTCTGCTTACCAACGCTCCTGCTATTATTATGGATTAGAGTTGTTAAGGAAGAAGGCATGGAAGGAAGCGGATGTGTACTTTCGCAAAGGATTTAATCTTAATAAGTCCGGCAATATTACAGACGGCTGCCGTTATTGGTATGGAGAATCTCAATTCCGGCAAGGTCACTATGAAGAAGCTATTCGCCAGTACAATGAGCTGACCAATCAACCTGATGGCGGAAGTGCCTATCAGGCTCAAGCGTGGTATGGCAAAGGATGGGCATACCTAAGCCAGGAAAAAATTGAAGAAGCAGCACAAGCTTTTGGACGCTTTCTCAGTCTTACTTCTAAAGCAGGTGCACCGGAATTGTATCAGGATGCTTTACTCCGGACAGCGGATTGTGAATTTTTTCTAAAAAATTATCGCGAATCCTATCAGCATTATCAGCAGGCTTTACAACAAGGGGATACCTATCAGGATTATGCAATCTGGCAGTTGGGTCGAATCCAGTATCGCCTTGAAAAATACGCGGATGCAGCCGCTTGGTTTAAGAAACTTATTCAGCAATACCGGGAATCAGATTTCAGAGATGATGCCCTCGACCAACTGGCCGAAACCAATTTAAAATGGCTAATTGATTACAAAGCCGCCTCAACTTATAGCCGTCAGCTGATACAGGAGCATCCTCAAAGTCCATTCATCCCTGCTGCCTGGAATCGCATGGGGATAGCGGCATACAATTCTAATGACAAAGCAGCGGCTGAGAAGTTCTTTAGGAAGGTACTTACCGATTATTGTCAGGATACAGCAATTGCGGTATCGGCTTTGAACAATATGAGTTTTATTGTCAGTGCAGATCAGTTTGCGGAGGTCATGTCTCAGTATCGAAAGTCTTGTCCTGAGATTAATCCTGCTCTGGAGGGAATAGCGTGGGAGGCTGCTAACGAGAAGTATGAGTCTTCTGCCTGGCAGGAAGCCCTACCTCTGTTGACCTTATATTTGAAAGAATATCCGGGTTCGCCTCGTCGCAATGAGGCACTATATGCCCGTGCAGTGAGTTATGAAAAAAGTGGTCAATTGGAAAAAGCCCTGCCGGATTTGGAAGAACTCTGTAATAGCAAGGTGGTACATGATAATATGGGCAATGGCTGGCGAATGATGGGGGATATTTATCTGACCCAAAAATCCTGGCGGAAAGCTGCTTCCAGTTATGCCAACGCAAGATCTTATGTGCTTACCCAATCCGAGAAACTTGGCTTGGGGATGAAAGAAGCTGAAGCTTTAGGCAAGTCTTCCGATTTTACCAAGGCAATTGAAGTATTAGAATCCCTGAATGCGCTTCCCGGTATTTCCATGCAGCAAAGGCATGGGATACAATTACTCACCGGACATATCTGGCTGGGTGCAAAAGATAGCTCTCAGGCTCGCGCTGCCTATTCTGCTTTGATGCAGGAAGGCTTAGGTTCGTTAGAAGGTGCAGAGGCAGGACTTCAATTGGTGGCCATGCTCACCGCATCCGGGAATGCGGAGGGCGCAGAAGAAATCGCGCTAAAATTAAAGGATGATTATTCGGCCTATCCGGATCGGGTCATTAAGGCTTATCTATATATGATTGATGCGTATCTGATAGAGAAAGATGAATATCAGGCAGGCGCCTTAATCGAGTATATTTTAAGTCAGACAGAAGACTATTTCCCAGGTATGAAAGATGAAGCCCTCACGCGTCAGAAAAAACTGACGCCGGTGACACCGCCTGCTAATAATATTCCAGATACCGGCAAAAAGAAAACAAAGTGAAAACACAACTCTTTCTTCACCTCCTGTTGGGTACCTTACTTTTCCCGGTAATCTATGCCCAAGACCCTTTCAAAAAAGGGGAAGATTCTCTCGCAGTTGAGAATGTTCGAATTGAAAGTATGCGGGTACAGGAAAAGCCGGAATTAAATTTGCCTCAGCCGGACAATAAGTTTGTCAAGCCGGATCTGAATTTTAAAGATCGTTTTGCGCCGTTGCAATTTGCCTTGCCCCAGGCATCTGTTTTGATTCCTCCCCCTTTAACCTCCCCTTTACAAGACTATTCTTCCCGTTCCTTCAGAGTAGGAGGCGGCCGCTTTGCTACGACAGTGGCTGACTTTTCCTGGCACAATGGTCGAAATAAAAATGTAGGCTGGGGGATTGATGCCCATCACCGTGGTATGGCCAAAGGTTTTCAACCATATGCCGAGTTTCTATCGCATCAGGTAAATGGACATCTTAACTGGTACAAAAATCGATTTGTCCTGGGCGTGGTTTCCGAGTTTAATCAGGCAGATTATCACCATTATGGAGATCCTTTGTTGGCGATAGTTTTGGGTCAGCAACTGAGAACCAGAAGAAACTGGGTGCGCATGAACAGCGCCGTTTCTCTGAAAAGCAATGATCCCGGGGCTAATACCTCTTATCTAGGCGAAATAAGGTTCCGGATTTGGAATGATAATCTACAAAGCCAGGAAACCAATGTGTCCCTGAAAGCAGAAATAGATTCCCGGTTGAAAGACAACCTCAGCATTCAGGTGGCCTATGAAGGTATTTTGGGTAATTATCGCTATACTACTCTAAGTCAAGGGAGCTTCTTTAATCATCTCAAACCTGTATTGAGATGGAAAAAAGATCGGGCAGACCTGAAAGGGGGACTGGGGCTAAATGTATATAGTGCCCAAATACAACAAACTGCAGTATATCCTTACCTATTAGCGCGTTATGAATTATTGAAAGACCGAATGGAAGTGGGGGGAGAATTGACGGGAGGCATGCAGTATCAGATGATTTTCAATTGGATTCAGGAGAATCCCTATTTGGATACCTTATCAACGATCCTCCCTGCATTGGATAAATACAGAGCCGGAGTGTATGTTTCGGGGAAATGGGCAAAGATTTTATCCTGGAAGGTTTCGGCTTATACCCGCAAAACTGACCGTCAGGCGGTGTATTACTCTATGCCGGATCGGAAAGGATATTTTACAGTTTTGTATGATACCGGATTTGTTCAAAATGGAGTGAGGCTGGATTTTCAGCTCAATCAGATGAAGGATTTTGAAGCTGGTGGAAGTATAATCTATAATGACAACCAAACCGGTACAGTTGCAAAATTTTTTCATCAACCGGCTTTCCGGTCTGAATTTTTCCTGTCCTGGTGGCCGGTTTCCAAGTTGAAACTTACCTTAAGGAATTATACTTTTGGCAGGCGCTACATGGGGCTGGACCCCGCACTAAGTCCGGATGCTTTGGTTCAGGCGCCGGCCTTCTCTGACCTCGGAATAGGGGCTGAATATAGGTTTTACAAAAGATTCTCCCTATTTTTGGAGGCAAACAACCTCGCAGACCAGTCCTATGAGAGATGGTATTCTTATCCTGAAAGACCATTGGATTTTCGGGGCGGTCTGTCGGTTGTGTTTTAAAGCCTCATGCCATTACCGGTTGAATTTTTACTTATAGACGCCCTGCGTCATCTGGATGCCTTTTCTGTTCCCGGTATTGGGTCATTCTCACGGACCTATGTTCCGGCTAAAATCCAGACTGCACTTCAAGTCATAGATCCCCCCCGGGAAACCATCGTGTTTTCTGAAGAAATTTCACCTGCCGGTCTCAGGGCTTTCGAACAATTTTTGAGCCGTGCCGGAAACCCTGCATCAGGTATCTCCTATGCGAGCGATGAAATTGGAAAGGAAATGAACCGTGTGCTAGTGGCCAAGGGTAAATATGTGCTCGGTAATCTTGGTAGCTTGGTGAATGGTCCGACTGGCTTGGTCGTGCAGTGGGAAGAGGGACTTCATCATAAAATATATTCTGACCTATTTGGGTTTAAGGCGGTGAAACTCCCGGAGGTTAAGTCCTTGCCTAAGTCAGAACCTGAGCCAGTTGTTGAGCCTGTTCCCATAGATAAAAAATCTGGTGAGTCTCCTTCAGAACCCTCAACCGAGGATACTGCGAACCAGAAAGAAAATCTCCCAAACGAGGAAGGTCGTGTTGGTGAAAAAGAAACCCCGGGGCTTTCTTCCGAAAAAGAACTTTCGGAGAAAGGCAAAAAAGAAAAGTCCCTTAAAAAGAAAAAGAAAACCTCTCCCTTTTTCTGGGTTGCGGCAACCTTGCTTCTTTTAGGGGTAGGGGCGCTCGGAGTCTGGGGATTGTTAAATCAGGAAAAGGTTGAATCCTCTGAATTAGCTGTGCCCCAAGAGTCGCCTTCTCCGAGTGCATCAGCACCAATGACAGAATCGCCCTCAGAAAATGCATCTGAAATCAAGGCAGAGGAGTCCTCCGCTTCGAATTTGAATTCCGCTACTGAACCTTCCAAGGATACGCCTGCAATTGCATCTACTAATACCAAAAGCTACTATTTAATTGTATTTTCCTCTAAGTCTGAGCAGGAAATACAAAGTAGAGCAAAGTCATGGAGCAGCCAGGGATTAACCACCGAGGTGTTGCCCCCGGATGAAACTTCAGAATTTTATCGTCTGAGTGTGTTGCATACTTCAAATCGGTCTGAAGCAGTGCGCAAAATGGTCGAATTAAAAGACGATACTTACAGTTGGATATTCGAACATCCTTAGTATTAGTTACTTACCGGGGGTAAGTAACTTACCCAATACGCTGGGAGTTAAGGAACGAGTATTTTCTTCACAATCTTTTCCATTTCTTGGCCCTCCAGTTCAATAAAATAAATTCCGGATGGACAGGTGCGCATGTCCCAATTGAGGTGGGTCATGAAATGAAATACCTCGGTTTCTCTTAAGACCTTACCCTGAAGATCTTTTAATTTCAGGTGAGCGGAAGCCCCATGTGGAAGCCCAATTTCTAAGGTGATCTGGGACTCAGCAGGGTTGGGATATACTTTTAAGATTTCAGGCTTTGGGGAGAGTAGTTCTTCTGAATTGCTTGTTACCAGGGGCCTCATCCCTAAGGTGTATTCCCCTGGCTGAAGTGTGTCAGCAGAAAGATTACCGAATTTGTCATTTGTATTGCCTGAATTGCGGGTATAGGCGTTAACCTCCCGCCACTCATATCCTGGTCCGGGACGATATAACAATATCAGAGAATCCTCGCTGTGCGTGATGAAACCATTGTCCAGGTAGTTTGTGGTTGTGGTGGTCGTGCTTGCGGTTCTTCCATCATAGGTGAAATTCATTTTAGCCCAAAATCCGGACGGAAAATACCCGTCTATTTTCCAGTATCGGTTGGCCAGTTGAATATTTCCTAATTCAGGGGCAAGGGAAAAATCCGGACTTACCCAATTATGAATTACCTGGACCAGGGCAGAATCCTGAACGGTCTGGGTAATCAGATTACAGAAGCCCTGGGTGAAAGGAGACGCACCGGTGGTAGAAATCATGCGTACCTCGTCGGTTGTAGCATCCATAAGTTTTTCATAAGGGTCTATAAGTACTGCAACCGGCATAAAGGGGAGGTTGATAGTCGTCAGGTATTGGACGCCTGAAAATGACAGGGTATGAACCACCGGGTTGTAGTTGGCGTCATAAAATCCAACCTCAATTTTATTGGAATTGGCCGTCTGTGTTCCGCCATATACGCGTTGACGGATGGAGAGTTGAACATTATACCCACCATTCCCATCGGCGGATGTAAGGATAGAATCTATTGAGAAGTGAGGAACGCCGGGATTATAGACCCAGGCATTAAAAAAATCGCTCAATGGGATACCGGTTTGTTGCTCAAGAAAGTTTCTCAGAGTATCTGAAGCGGCGTGTTTGAACTTATAAGTATCCATGTATTGCTGTATCGCCGGAAAATATAGATTATCCCCGATGTAATGCCGAAGGTTGTGAGCTACCGATGCGCCTCGGTCATATACGGTACTGCCATAGGTAATGGCATGGGGAATCCCGGATACCGCATAAAATCCTCCATCATACACCGGGCTTAATTGTAATACGACCTTATGGTTTTGGCGCGCATAATCCCGACCTGCCTGAGGCGAGTTCATTTTTTCATAAAAAAAGGCTTCTGACCAAGCTGCAAACCCTTCATTTAACCACATGTCAGCGGCAGTTTCACAGGTGACCAGATTGCCGAACCAGGAATGCGCAAGTTCATGGGCATACAGCCATTCATAAGTATTATTCCCATTGATGGTGACCCGGGGATAGGCGATAGAAGTGGCATGCTCCATTGCGCCCCCGTTAAAGGGAACAGATACAAAACCAATTCTTTCCCATCGGTAAGTACCCCAGTAATTTTCAAAAGTTTTGGCAGTGCTATCCAATCGTGCAAAAGAATTGACCGCATTCATGGAATCTGTTGGGTTTACATAAAGCGCAAAAGGTATTGCACCAAGAGCTAACTGAATGGTGCCGGAATGTTTGATATAGTTGGATACTGCAACGCTGGAGAGGTAAGTTGGGATTTTGTCCTTCAATTCCCAATGTAAAGTGCGGGTGCCATCCAGATTATCGACATCACTCATTAGCGTGCCATTACAAACTGCAGTTTGAGATTGCTTCACTCGGATATGAAATTCATAAGTGGCTCTCTCAGTAAAATTGTCTTTACATGGATACCAGCATCTACCGAAATTATGCGGATCCACCGTCATGCCGACGCCGAGGTTATAAGCAAATGCAGAATCATTGGTAAATGTAAATCCTCCAAATCCGCCCGGGTCTGTAATGGGATTGCCCTTGTAGTAAATTCGAATGGTCAGGGTATCACCCGGACCATAGGCTGTTCCGGAAATCACATATAAGGCAGGTGACTGATAAGAAAATGAAGCTGGAGTCTGATTCACTAAAACAGAATCCACCTGGAGTTGCTCAAGGTCAAAAGAGAATATCTGCATCCCGCTGAAATCGGGTGTCAGTTGTATTTCTGTATAGCCCGAAATTTCTTTTTGGGTAAGGTTGAGAACATTGAGCCGAATATCATAATGTAAAATATCGATGCTGTCGCCCGTTGCAACGAGGGGTTTATGAGGCATTTGAGGGGCATGCCCGAATTTGCAATAGGGGAGGTCCTGTGCAAAGGCAAGTGAGCAAAGGAGTATAGGGAGGAATAGGCGAGACATCATAGATTCAAATTTAAAGAAAAATTTGTGTGGTCGGGATTCAAAAGCATATCTGAAAAACGGTTTAAGCTCGAATTCAAACTAATTTTCGGATATTTGTTCTCGGGTAAATATTTTACTTTATTTTCTTTGCAAGTCTCCTCATTTCGAAATTCTTTGAATCCTATCTGCATGCTGTTTTTCAGGTGTGTTGTTCTGGTATTCCTGATGAATGCTCGAATTGTACTTGCCCAGGCTGAAGAACAGCGTTCTTCTGAGACGACTAATCCGAATTCTGAAGGTGTCATTCCAATGTCAAGTCAGGAATATGAATGGTATCAATATGTGCCTGGAGATAGTTTAATCCCTGATACGGGTCTCCCCAAACTTCCGGTTTGGTCATTTGGATTTCGGGGGGGCAATGTAGGTTATCTGGGAGATTTAAACGCCCAACAGGCGAATCCATTTTCCGGAGGCTTTCAACCGGGAATTGGCCTGATGGCCACCCGACATTTAAGCAAAATGTTTGAGACCTCCCTCGAATTTCATTATATCGGGTTGAACGGAGGTCAGGAGGGGATTGCTTTTTCGGGTTCCGGAATGGAATTCACGGGTAATGTCACCTTGAACATAACTAGATCTTTCAGTGGCGCCAATGCCTTAAAACGCAAACTCAATTTTTATACTTTTCTGGGAACCGGATTTTTATTTTTTAATTCAACTTTAACTGGTTCGCCGGAGCCTGTGCTTCCTGTAAAGTCCACAGAATTGGTATTGGCAACAGGTATTTCGGCAGGCTACAGAATCACACCAAAATTGGAAGCAGGCGCGGTTTTCTCTTATCGTTACCTCAATTCAGATCGCCTGGATGGGTTTGCGAATCCTTACACCGGAAATGACAGTTACACCCTGCTGGGGCTGAGTCTCAGGTATAGTATATCAAAACCCTCGATCAAAGAAGAGGATATTGTTTCCCGTCTTAAAAAGGAAATGCTGGCTTACATGACGGTAGATACCGATGGGGATGGCGTGCCCGATTATTTGGATAAGGATAATACGACGCCGGCAGGAGTAGAAGTCGGATCTCGAGGACTGGCACTGGATACGGATGGGGATGGAATTGCAGATGCTCAGGATACGGACCCATTTACGCCCCCTGGCACAGCCGTAGATGAGAAAGGGATGCCCTCAGACCGGGATGGAGATGCTGTGCCCGATTATCGGGATTCAGAACCGGATTCTAAGGAAAAACAGATTGTGAATTTTCAGGGGAAGACCATACTACAAAAGGAAAAGGTTAAGCAGAATCAAGCGCCTGATACAAATACGGATATGATACGTCGTGTGCTTTCCACCTGGAATTTGTCTCTGATACGATTTGCACCGGGAAGTTTTCTGGTAGAAGAAAAGTATTACCAGGGCTTATCTGAAATGGCTTTTTTGATGCAGGCTCAGCCGGATATCCAGGCCC
>CANHCC010000055.1 GCA_947459115.1 Bacteroidota bacterium
GCACAAACGAATGTATCCACACTCGCCAATACATTTGGAGCAATGTCCGTAATCAATGTCACGGTATCCCCGATAATACAGCCATTTGCATCCGTTACTCTGACACTATAAGAACCGGGCGTCAAATTAAAAGCGCCCGAGGTTATTTGAGGAGGCGTAGAACTCCACAGATAGTTATAGGGAGGCGTTCCGCCTGAAACAAAAGTGGAAGCGACCCCGGTATTTAATAAAGGCGTACAAGCAATCGTGTTATTCGTTGAGAAGATACTCAATGGTCTGGGCTCTGTCAAAACAACCGTTGCATTGGCTGAACACCCAATTAAATCAGAGACTGAAACCGTGTAGGTTCCAATGCCAACATTAAAAATATTGCGAATATTCTGAATTGGGGTCGTATTCCAGGTAAAGCCGTAGGGTAAAGTTCCTCCGGTCACAGTTAAGGAAACACTTCCATCTAAAAATCCAAAACAGGAGGGATTTACGACGGTAGGTGTGATAACAATAGGAGATGGTTGGGTAACGGTTGTAAAAGTACTATCCACACATCCTTCAATATCCGTAACAACCACTTTGAATGTACCGGGTGCGCTTACAGCAATCGAATTACTGGTAGCACCTGTGGACCATGCATATGAGATTCCGCCATTGCCGGTGAGATTAACACTACCACCCGGACATAAAATCAAGGGGCCTGAGGCAGTAATTACCGGAACGGGCAATGGATTTACAGTTACGATCCCTTGGGCAGGGGGACTGATACACCCATTTAAGGTGTACTGTACCGTATAAGTGGTCTGAGTAAATGGACTGATTGTAATGCCGGGGGTCGTCGCACCGGTATTCCATAAATAGGTCCCGCCTAAGACGGATGGGGTCGCCAATAAACTTCCGCTTTGTCCCAAACAAACGGCTACATTCGATACTGTGACAGAAGGTATGGCATACACAAAAAGTCTAACGGTATTACTAATGGAGTTGGCGCACACACCTGAGTTTACAGAACGTCTGTAATAAGTGGTCGAAGTAATCGCATTGGTAGGCAAATAATCAATGTTATTGGAGACGCCGGATGCCGGAAGCCAAGTAATATTATCGGGAGAGGATTCCCATTCATAAGTATAAATGCCATTTCCACCTGCCGGTATGGCGCCGGTTAATAATGAAGGCACAAGCCCTTCACATATAGACTGATTTGTTCCTATGTTATTGTTACTGATACCCAATTGAACCAATACCAACACGCCATTACTTGGTAAAATTGGGCATGAACCGGAAGTAACCACTCGGCGATAATAGGTCGCGGCCACAACAGGACCGCTCGTATAGGTTAAACTTGTCTCCCCGGGCAGGGTGACCCAAGTGTTATTATCCGGACTGGTCTGCCAGGTATAAGTATAATTGCCCTCTCCTCCGGAGGGTAAAGTTCCTGTAAAGGTTGACGGCACAGATCCGGCACAAACGGTTTGAGCATTTCCCAGAGTGTTTCCACTTAAGAAATTTTGTACTAAAACCTGCATACTTCCGCTTGTATCCTGGTTACAAACCCCAGATTGAACAATACGGCGGTAATAGGTTGTGGTCAGCAAAGGACCTGAGGAATAGCCTTGTAAATTATTTATCCCGGAGGCTGTTCCCCAGGTAAGATTGTCTGTACTGGTCTGCCATAGATATACATATCCCCCGCTTCCGCCGGAAGGAACGGTGCCGGTAAAGTTAGAGGGCACTGAGCCATTACAAATGGTCTGATTGGACCCAATGAGGTTACTTCCAATAAAATTGTCCACCTGAATTGTAACAAAGGAAGCACTTACAGGCACACATAGGCCGGCACCGGCTAACCTTCTATAGTAAGTGGTAACAGTAAGACTAGGTGGGGTATAACCGGTATTGGTTTCATTGGGCAATGATACCCATGTAGCGGTTGTTAGACTACTTTCCCATTGATAACTAAATACGCCATTTCCCCCTAAAGGAATTGTTCCGGTTAGGGCGCCGGGGGTACCGCCTGCGCAAATGGTTTGATTGCTGCCTACCGTATTATTGGTAATGGCCGGCTCGGCGAATACAAACACAGCAGATGAGGTATTGGCTGCACAGGGGGAAGAGGTGACGATACGCCTGAAATATAAAGACCCTGTCAGGGTAAATGGATTTTGATTAATCGAAGTGGAGCCTGTTACAAAAAACCAATTCACATTATTGGTACTGGTCTGCCAGGTATAAGTATAAACTCCGTTACCTCCACTTGGGGATGTACCGGTAAGGGTAGAGAATGCTGTTCCCGCGCATATGGATTGCGCTGCGCCAATCGAATTAAGACCTATAGGACTATTCACCATCACCGTTAAGGAGGCACTGGAGTTTGGCTGACAAACCCCGGAAGTAACCACTCTCCTGAAATAAGTGTATTGAGTTAATACAGGACTATTACAATTGGGTAAGGTGGCGCCCGGAATATTGTTAAAAGTTACATTATCATTGGAACTCACCCATTGATAGGTGAAGGCCCCACTTCCACCGGAAGGAATACTCCCGACAAATTGGGCTGGTGATGTACCGGTACAAATGGTTTGATTTGCAACAATAGAATTGTTACCCAGGGCATTTTGTACGATCACCAATACCGATGCAGATGTGGAGGTCGCACAGACCCCCGCAGGGATTATCCGTCTGAAATAGGTTGAGGTGAGAATTACCGGAGGGGTAAGATTCTGATTGGTCTCGCCTGTAAGATTACTCCAGGTCACATTATCCGGACTCGTCTCCCAGGAATAATTGAAAATTCCATTTCCACCAGTGGGGGTATTGCCTGTAATTTCCTGGGGCTGGGCACCGGCACAGATGGTTTGATTGCCTATCAAAGTATTGCCCGTGATAAGTGTATTGACGGAGATAAAAATAACCGTACTGGTGGCAGAAGCGCATGCCCCGGATGTTACCACTCTTCGATAATAGACACTTTGCGTCAGGGCACCGGGAGAAAAGTTCTGACCATTTCCCCCTGTTTGATTGGTCCAGGTGGAATTATTTAAACTCGATTGCCATTGGTAATTAAATACGCCGGTTCCTCCCACAGGCACAGACCCTGTAAGCCCTACAGGGACTTGCCCAGAGCATAAAGTTTGATCATTACCCACTGTATTGTTACCCAGGGTCTGATTAATGGTAATGGTTACTGCATTACTGATATTGTTACAAGGATTTGAATCAATGATGCGTCTAAAATAGGTATTGGCTGTCAGCGTAGAAGAATTATGAGAAGCATTCGTTTCTCCGGTCATATTGGTCCAGGTGACATTATCCGGACTACTCTGCCATTGATAGGTATAGGTTCCTGTTCCGCCAGTTACCGGGAGCCCTGATAGGGTGGTAGGTGCGGTTCCCGTACAAATAGTCTGGCTTGCAGAAATGGTCGTATTGGAAAGGATGGGATGAACCAAAATATACACAGACGCAGAGGTGGAACCTGCACAAACGCCGGAAGTAACAATTCTTCTCCAATATCTTGAAGCGGTCAAAAGTCCGGGTGTATAGGAAATGACATTTTGCCCAATATTGGTCCAGGAGATATTATCAGCGGAAGATTCCCAGGAATAGGTATAGGTTCCGGTTCCTCCGGTTGGCGTAGAACCTGTCAACTGTAATGCAGGAAGATTGGCGCAGGTAGTCTGAGCGTTACCGATGGTATTTTGTCCAATAGGACTTTGAACAGAATAAGTTACACTCCCGGAAGTATTGGGAGAACATGGCACCGAAGAAACGATTCGTCTGAAATAGGCATTCGCACCAAGAACCGGAGGGGAATAATTGATGGTCGTTACCCCAACCGGCACAAAGTTGACATTATCTAAACTTGATTCCCAGGAGTAGGAATAAGCCCCTCCACCACCTGCAGGCGAGGAACCGGTTATTGCGGGACTGGAGGCCCCAAGACAAATCGTCTGACTCTGGGAAACAGTATTGGCACTAATGACAGGGTTGACCGTAATCTGAATAGCGCTTGAGGTATTGGTACAGATAGAAGTTACGACTAATCTATAGTAAGTGGTCGAAGTAAGCACAGGGGGCGCATAGGTAGAAGTTGTGGCCCCGGCAATAGGATTGAAGGTTGTGTTGTTTGCACTACTTTCCCACTGATAATTATATTGCCCTGTTCCTCCGGCAGGCGTTGTTGCTGTCAGTTGAGATGGAGAGGTTCCGGTACAAATGGTCTGTGCAGGACCAATGGTATTATTGGAAACCACCGGAACGACGGTTACCAATATGCTGGTACTGGTACTGCCGGGACAGGGGCCGCCGGTTACAACACGCCTGAAATAAGTACTGATGGTTAATGCATTCGAAGTGAGATTTTGCGTATTTCCACCACCCACATTGGTAAAGGTTGAATTATTGGTGCTGCTCTGCCATTGGTAGGTGTAGCCACCACTTCCACCTGTTGGAAGACTGCCGATAAACTGAGATGGGGAAAATCCGGTACAAATGGATTGGGCTGCACTGATATTGTTGTTCCCAATCGGGCTATCAACCTGAATATATAAGGCATTACTGGTAATTGGATTACATATTCCTGATGTAACAATGCGTCTAAAGAAGTAATTACCGGAGGTTAACACACCGGGAGCATAGCCTATTGTTGTAGTTCCCGGCATTGGAGACCAGTTGATGTTATCGGAGGAGGACTGCCAGGTATAAGCATAACTATTATCCCCCCCTGTTGGGGTGCTACCGGTTATTGCCAAAGCGGAACTCCCGGTACAAATCACATGGTCGGTTGTTAAAGTATTGTTACCCGGCAAAGGGAAAACCGTGATGGTGGTTGCCACTTCCGAACTGGAACAGCCGTTTGATGTATTGTAGGTGGTGGCAAAAACCGTGATGGTTCCGGATACACTATAAGTGAAGGGAGACCCTGAACCAATAAACACCGTGGTAGGGAAATACCACCGGATATCATTCCCCCCGGTGCCGGGTGTAGCGGTTAGAGTTACATTACCCGGCCCACATCGGGAGGGCGCAGAAATATTGGTAGGATTGCCCAGTACGGCAACTGTAACCGTAATCGGAATTCTTGGAGAACTTTCACAGCCTGTAATGGTATTGATCGTACTGATGTAATAAGTTGTGGTTACAACAGGAGCCGGCGTATAGTTATTGCCCGAGGCCACTATAACCCCATTGGTTAGCTGATCCCACCAACGAATATCATCTCCATTGGCCCCAACATTGGCTTGAAGAATGGCCACCTGACCCGGGCAAATAGTTGCCTCGATCAAATTAGTCGGGGGAGAAGGCTGAATATGGGCAGCCATCGCAACAGAATTGGACACCACATTGGAACATCCAGTGCCCGTTGCGGATGCCACTCGCCTGAAGTAAGAATTACCAGATATCGAAATCGTAGTATTTTGTGTCGTTACCCCTGTGTTACTCCAGGTGCTGTTATCAGTGGAACTTTGCCACACATAAGTTACAGTTCCTGAACAACCGGTTGGCACGGCTCCGGTTACGGAAAATGGCACACCTGGGCATGCAATGGTCTGATTTGCAGAAATTGTATTCCCCACCATTTGTGCCTGAAGGGAAAGTAATAATCCACTCCCGACCCATAACAGAAGGAATCCCAGAATTCGAATATTGAAAAGATTTTGATTCACCTTATTTTACCTTACAAATTTAGATAAAACCTGAGGAATCTCAATACACAGAATTTGAATGGTAAAATTATCCCTTTGAGTGGGTAAGAATCGGGGTGAACTGTCATTCAATTTTGGCCTTCAATTCTGCTTTTTACTTCAAAATGGCCCGAGAAATGACTAATTTTTGAATTTCGGAAGTCCCCTCCCCGATGGTGCAAAGCTTCACATCCCGGTAAAATTTCTCCACAGGAAAATCTTTCAAGAAGCCATAGCCCCCAAAAATCTGAACCGCTTCATTGGTAATCCGGACCGCAACCTCGCTCGCATAATATTTTGCCATAGCAGACTCTTTATTCACTTTCAGCCCACGGTTTTTCATATCCGCCGCCTGAAAAGTTAATAATTCCGCTGCTTCAAGTTCCATTTTCATATTCGCTAACTTGAATGCAATCCCTTGAAATTCTCCAATGGCTTTACCAAATTGCTTACGCTCCTGAGCATACTTAATACTGGCATCCAATGCCCCTTTGGCAATACCTAAAGCCATCGAAGCAATTGAAATACGCCCCCCATCCAATATCTTCATAGCTTGAATAAAGCCATCGCCAACCTCTCCAAGACGCTGACTGTCATGAACTTTTACATTATCAAAAATCAACTCTGAGGTATCAGAAGCACGACATCCCAACTTATCTTCTTTCTTACCGTTGCTAAAGCCCGGCGTTCCTTTTTCAACTATAAAGGCTGACATGCCATGGGAATCCCCCTTCTCACCGGTGCGAACAATCACCACGGCTACCTGCCCCACTTTTCCGTGTGTGATGAAATTTTTGGCCCCATTAATAATCCAGTAATCGCCCTCTTTTTTAGCGGTAGTCAGCATATTACCGGCATCTGAACCTGTGTTAGGTTCTGTTAATCCCCAAGCCCCTATCCATTCTGCCGTTGCCAGCTTAGGAAGATATTTTCGCTTTTGTTCTTCGTTTCCAAATTGTAAAATATGGCCGGTACACAAGGAATTATGTGCAGCCATGGATAATGCAATCGAACCATCTACCCTGCCAAGTTCAGTGATAGCGGTTACGTATTCAAAATATCCAAGCCCGGAGCCTCCATATTCTTCCGGAACTAATACCCCCATCAGCCCAAGTTCCCCTAAAGCTTTGAATATCTCCAAAGGAAACTCCTGAGACTCATCATACTTCATCATCACAGGGCGAATTTTCTCTTCTGCGAATTTGCGAACTGTGTCCGCAATCATAATCTGATTTTCCGTCAAACTAAAGTTCATGGCGTTATTTTTTGTATTCCGGATATTAAACCACAAACTTACCTCTAAAAATTCAGAATTGTCTCTACATCTGTGGAAAACCCAACGAGCCTCTCTCTTCCATTCAGAATTGCCAATTCACTTAAAAATGAAAAGCCCTTCACCAATGCCCCCTGATTAACTGCCAGAGAAGCCGCAGCGGCTGCCGTTCCCCCGGTGGCAAGAATGTCATCATGCACCAAAACAACCTCCCCCGGACGAATGGCATAATCCGAAATTTCAATTTCCGCCTCGCCGTATTCCAATGCATAGGACACGGAAAAAGTGGAAGGCGGTAACTTCCCTTTTTTTCGAACAATAATAAAACCGGCATTTAACTGCATCGCTATACCGGGTCCAAATAAAAAGCCCCTGCTCTCTATGCCCATTACCCGTGTTATCCCTTTGTCTTTCCATGGACGCGCCAGCTCCTCAATGACTTCCTGCACCAGGGCAGGATTTAATAATATCGGCGTAATATCCTTAAAACTGATACCCGGCTTGGGGAAATCTTCCACTATCCGTATCGCTTCTGTGAGTTTTTCTTTACAAGTCATTCAAATCTTAAATAGGGTGAGAGTTTTTCCCAGGTTCCTGGCTTTACTCCGTAAATTTTACCCATAGATTTTAAAGAAACAAACTTTCCATGCTGATTCCGGTAATTAATTATTCGGGAGGCAAGGGAATAGCCTATGTAAGGATGACGTCCAAGTACTGCCTCATCCGCGCTATTTATGTGTAAGAATAAACTATCGGGCAGTTCTTCAAGCCGCACGGGCGCTAAATAGGGTAATATCTCCGCCCATTCGTCTAAAGCCGGGGGATACTTCATTTCCAGTACTTGATCCAAGGTTATAAAAAATCGCATTCGGGAACGAAAGCCAATAATTTTTCGAATCAGTCCCGATGAAATGCCGGGGATTTGCTTAAAGGCTGCTGAATCGGATAAATTCAAATTAATAAGGATCCTTTCCTTCTCCTGTTTGGGCAAACGACGAGGCGACATCTTCTGTCTGCATTGCCCTAATTCGGCATATTGCTTCAGCGTATCCAACTGTTGTAGCGTCAGTGGCCCTATCCTTTCCAACTGATTCCAACCGGTAAAACAACCATTATATGCTCTTTCCCTCAGAACCATACGCACTAACCAAGGGGGCAAAATATGGTATTTTACCAATTCCAGAGAATCCGTTTCGTTCAGGTTAATTTTATAATCCGGACGAAGCATCACACTCGCCTTTGTCTCAGAATATCCTGACTTTTTCACATAGCGTTTTTTTATTCTTTGCCTTTGACACGGACCTGCTTTCAGGTGTGCTTTATGGGCCGCATACCACGCTTCTGAAATCCCATACACCTGCAAGAGTTCTTCAGGATATTTAAAACATCCTTTAGCTTTGCGATACCTTAAAATGCGCCTTGCTAAAACAGGCCCAATGCCGGGTAAGGATTCTAAATCCAGGGAATCCGCCTGATTTAAATCCAATGGACTTTGAAATCCCCCGGTGCTCAAAGGCATCCTATCAGTTTGCCCGGATGTAAATGCAAAGACTTGCCTTTCAAAGCAAAATTGATGATACACCTCCGTGCAAAATTGAATCCATAAAAGAAGGGCTAATGCCGTTTGCTGACGACTAGAATATCTACACCAACTTTTAACTGCGCTTAACACCCAAATCCATTAAAGGAAGTCCCCTGAATCGCCTTCCCAATAGCTGAAATTCTATCCCGCTTTCCGGAAGATGGCCTCTTTATCGTTCTTAAAAATACAATCCTGCAGGCCGTTTATTACACCATTTCAAAAAATGTCCGAAACCTGATTTAATAAGCCATTAAGAATCAATCATGCAAGCGTTACACCAGTGTTATTGCTTACCAATTTTTCCGCAATTAGGATAATTCTGATGACTACTTTACCACCTTATCTTGGTGGTTCAGGCAAATCCTTCTCTTCCCTCAAGAGTATAGAGGTAAGTGGACCAATTACATAAAAATTTAGAAGTTGAGGCATACCCGATTTCCCCCTCAAATGTGCATAGGATATTCAGAAAAAGACAGGCTTTTTCGGAAACAGATTAAAAATGATAGGTCACAAAGCTGGCAAAAAACGACAAGCCTATCCAATCAAAATCACCACGGCTCCCTGACCGTATATTCTTTCATTTGCAGGTTGTGCAGTTAAGCTTGTCGGCTGGTAAGGATTTTCATGAATGAAATCTAAAATCCGCTGTTGTAATGTTCCATTCCCTATTCCATGAATAAAGGTAATTTGATCCATGCCTGCAACCACTGCCCTATCCAATTGTTGTTTAAAATGCTCCACTTGTTGCCGGAGAATATCTTCCTCTCGCATAATGGCTAAGGTGGCTGCATCTATAATTTGATCGTGATGTAAATCTACGACTTGGGAAGGCCTCAAAGTGACCAATTCCTGAGGGGGTTGCTCTGATACAGGAGCTATCACCGGAGGCTCTAACATAGCATACCACAAAACCTCTCCTCCCGGCAAGTTATATTTATTATAGTCCTTCGGGCGAAAGCGTTTGGTGATCTGAAAGGGCGGGATAGCCTCTTCCTTTCCATTACTTAAAACAACTACCTGAAAACACCAGGCTTCTCCGGTGCCTTGAACCGGTGGAAGAAAATTGTGAATCCGTTTTTTCTCGGCGGGCTTAATCAAATCACGAAAAACACTGCGACCATCCGGCGTTCCCGGTTGAATCAACAAATGAATAAAAACAGAATTTGCTGTATTATTAAAAACAAATAAATCGCAATGCTCGCTATTAGGCGCTTGACTAAAACCCAAGCAGAGCTCCTCTGAAAGCCCCAAAGATTCAGGCGCAGAAGGCAATTCCGTGGCTTTATTGGGCGCAACCCGATTTACCAACACCAACTCGGCGAGAGCATAGTCCATTTCCCATCCGTCCATCAGTACGGCTACCCGATTACCGGGTAAGATTCTCGTCACCGTGCCGGATCCGGTACCATGTAATTCTCGTACGATATCCCCAGCCTGAAACATAGGCCTTAGGCAGCAGGCGCCGTAAATGTTCTTCTACCCAATTCTTCGTTCATCAGGTAAAGGGCACTCTGATTATCGCCGATCATTTTAAGCTTCTTCAAAAGCGTATGCATGGTACTCTCTTCCTCCACCTGCTCGGTGATAAACCACTGAAGGAAAGTGTGGGTTGCAAAGTCTGATTCGGATAAAGCCTGTTGAACCAGCTCATTGATAGATCTGGAGACCTCTTTTTCATGTGCAATGGTTTTTTCAAACAGATCTGTCAGCCCGGAGAATTCAGCTGGTGGTTGGCTCAGGGCCTGCATGGTCACCTTTCCTTCCACCTGATGAATGTAATCAAACTGCTTCATCGCATGAAAAGTCTCTTCCTGAGCCTGCACTCTGTAGAAATTGGCAAAACCATCCAGATCCTCGCTCAAACAGTAGGAGGCCATAGACAAATATAAGTTCACCGAATATAATTCCCGATTGAATTGGTCGTTGAGTAACTGAAGCATTTTTTCACTTGCCATAATTCTTATTTTTGGATTATAACAAAAGTAATAAAAAAGCCGTGCGGGAAAGTGAACAAAAACAAGGTTTACGAGTGGAAAACGAGGTATTTATCAACCAATCAGCCAAATAAAAAAAATAGCAGGTAAATTCGACAATGCAATTCAGCAGTTTTATCTTATCCGCTCTGGTACTTCTTACCGGATGGGCGGGTACAGCTTACCCCCCGGAAATTCCGGAGGATTCCGATCAAGCCTATAAATCCGTTCGTGAAGGAGAAGCCGTTGTATGGGCGCGACAAGTCCTGGATACCCTTACGCTGGACGAAAAGCTGGGACAATTATTTATGATTCCCGCTTATTCCAACAAGGGAGAAGAGCATGTCATAAAAATACTCCAGTTGGTGATGGAGGAAAAAGTCGGGGGCGTTATCTTGATGCAAGGCGGTCCGCTTGCCCAAACCCATTTGGCCAACCTCCTGCAAAACAACAGTGACCTTCCTCTCATGATCAGCCAGGATGCGGAATGGGGCCCGGCGATGCGTTTAGACTCCGTAATGAAATTTCCCAAAAATATGACGCTGGGTGCTATTCAGGATGAAGAAGTCGTCTATCGTTTAGGCAAAGAAATTGCCCGCCAATGCAAAGCCACAGGGGTACAAGTCAATTTTAGTCCGGTCGTGGACATTAATAACAACTCCAACAACCCGGTCATCAACGATCGCTCCTTCGGAGAAGATCGCAACAATGTAACCCGCAAAAGCATCGCTATGATGAAAGGCCTTCAGGATGGTGGTGTGATGGCTTGCGCCAAGCATTTCCCGGGACATGGAGATACTCAGACCGATTCCCATCTGGATCTTCCGGTTATTCCTCATGGCAAAGAACGAATGGATAGCCTGGAATTATACCCTTTCCGGGAAATGATTCGGGAAGGGGTTCAATCTGTGATGGTAGCCCATTTATTTTTACCCCAATATGAACCTCGTCCCAATCGGCCTTCTACTGTATCAAAGGCTCTGACCGATTCTTTACTAAGAAAAGAAATGAATTTCAAAGGCCTGATATTTACAGATGCCCTGAACATGAAAGGCATCAGTAAATACTATTCCAATGGGGACGCAGAACTGCAAGCCCTGCTGGCAGGAAATGATATTTTGTTGTTTTCAGAGAGCGTAGCTGCCGGTAAATTCAAAATCAAAGCAGCCTTGGATTCCGGATTGATTTCCGTGCAGGAAATTGATCAAAAAGTACTTCGAATCCTCGCAGCGAAATACGAGCTTGGACTTCAGGAAAACAGAACAACAGACCCGCGTTATACTCTGACGGCATTAAATCAGGCCTCTGCCAAGAGTCTTAAATCCGAGATTTACCGAAAGGCCCTGACGCTTGCCTCAGATCCGAAGGCACAAATTCCCCTTTCTACCACTTCAGGAATTAAACTTGCCTTCGTTCAATGCGGTGGCAAGACATCGGCGCCTTTTCTAAACTATTTGAAACAATATGCCCAGGTGACACCCATTTCCCTGAGCCAAACAGAACTGGAATCCATGACAAAAGAGAAAGCCAGTCAACTATTCAAAGGATATGACCAGGTAGTTGTGGCCTGGATGGGGTTAGAAAGAAATCCGACAAAAAATTTCGGCGTCAAGGCCCATCACACGCAATTGGTGGAGGCGCTTCAAAAAGCAGACATTCCCCGGGTAATTTGTGTGTTTGGGAATCCTTATGCCCTAAAGAATTTAGACCCTCAACAAGCCATTTTACTTGCGTATGAAGAGGATGCAGAAGCCCAGAGAGCATGTGCGGAAGGCCTGTTTGCGGTGAACACCATCGAAGGAAAATTGCCGGTCACTGCCGGACCATTTCCAGCCCTTACAGGTCTTACAATTGGGAAATCTGCCTATGAAACCGCATCCCCACAGGAAGTCGGCATGTCTCCGGATATTTACCGAAAAGTGGATTCGGTGGTTCAATCCGCCATTCGACTGGGGGCCATGCCCGGCTGTGCTATCCTGGTACAACATAAAGGCAAAGTGGTGCTGGCAAGAGGTTATGGCTCATATCGCTATGATACGAATGAGCCCGTTAATCCTGCGTTTACAAGATATGACCTTGCCTCCGTCACGAAAGTCGCTGCCACCACTTTGTCTTTAATGAAGTTATATGAACTGGGAAAAATTCATCCGGACTCTGTTTTGGAAACCTATCTCTCCGAAACCAAAGCAACCGATAAAGGCAAACTTACACTGAGAAGCCTGCTCCTGCATCAATCCGGATTACCGGCCTGGCTGCCCACACAGCAAGCCTCCCTTCTGGCAGGAAAAGTATGGAAACCCTGGGTATTCTCCTCTGTTGCGTCCGAACATTTCCCCCTCAAGGTAGGACCTTCCATTTACCAGACCCGGGACTGGCAGGATTCCGTTTGGAACATGATCCTCTCTGCAAAAGTCTCCACCGACAAAAAGTATTTATATAGCGATGTCGGAATGATACTGTTGGGAAAAGTCATTGAAAGAACCTCCGGAATGACCTTGGACTCTTTTGCCCAAGCCTATTTTTACGCCCCCCTGGGTTTGCATCAAACCGGATTTTGCCCCTGGAAATCCGAAAATGGGACTTCCATTTGCCCCCCAACAGAACAGGATAAAGTCTGGAGGAAAGGAGAAGTTCAGGGCACCGTTCATGACCAGACCTCTGCCATGCTTGGAGGCGTTGCCGGTCATGCAGGCTTATTTTCATCCGCTACCGACCTGGGCCTTTTGATGGGGATGCTCTGTCAGGGCGGTAGAGATTCCATTTTGCGTAAAGAAACCATACAGCTTTTTACCGGCAGGCAACCCAATTCCCGGAGAGGCCTCGGGTGGGATAAACCCGCCCCCAAAGGACAAAGCTCCCCTTGCTCAGACCATTGCTCCCCCTCTACTTTTGGGCATACAGGATTCACAGGAACTTGTGTATGGGTGGACCCGGACAAAGAGATTGTTTACATCTTTCTTTCCAATAGAACCTGGCCCAATGCCGAAAACAAAAAACTCATTCAGGAAAGCATCCGAACGAAAATTCAGGATATAATCTATAATTGTGTAATTTCAGGCTGATTTTTATTGAATTGGCATGCTCTCACCTGCAAGAATAAATTAAGCCTCTTAAAGCGTGCAGCAGCAGTATTATGTCGGAATAAAAAGGGTAAAATTTACCCGCTTTTATACATAATATAGCCAAAGCTCTCAGGCCAAAGCTTTTCCCTGAAATGAAAAAAACGACGCCTCCCTTGACCAAAGCGAATACGCCCAAAAACAGCATTGCACCGGCGTGGTTCGAGACAGAATGGATTGTGTTGATATTGTTGCTTGCCGCCGGTATCCTCGCTTATTTCACAGCCTTTAACAATGACTTTACCAATTGGGATGATCAGGGCTATGTGTACGAAAACCCCTTAGTCACCGGATTTAATTTTGGCCTTATTCCGGAGATATTTAAAACCCTGAATATCGCCGGGAATTATCACCCTTTGACCATATTATCCCTTGGGTTGAATTATCTATTGCTCGGACCTGAGCCATTTAGTTTTATTCTCCTGAATGTGCTCCTGCATATCCTGAATGCCTGGCTGGTATTCAACATTGCCCGGAAACTCTCCCTATCAGCCCTTGCAGCCTGGACGGGCGCACTCGTTTTTCTGCTCCATCCGATGCATGTGGAATCCGTTGCCTGGGTATCGGAACGAAAAGATGTACTCTATACCCTCTTCTGGCTTTTGTCCTGGAATGCGTGGTTAAATTATTCCATAACCAACCAACAGGGAAAATATAAATTCTATGCGTTAACCCTGACCTTTTTCATTCTGGCCTGTCTGGCCAAAGGAATGGCCATTACGCTTACCGGCGTGATTCTCTTAACAGACATCCTGCTGCTCAAAAAAAATTGGAAGTCCAATCCGGTAAAGTTCCTCCTACCCTATCTGCCCTTAATCGCCCTTTCCATCCTATTTGGGATTGTTGCCATTTATGCTCAAAAAGCTCAGGGGACCATTATTGAGAAATCAGATTATAGTGGCATGGAATCCTTTCTATTAGTCTGTTATGGTTATACTTTTTATCTGATTCGGATGGTATTTCCCTGGGGACTTGGGGCTTTTTATCCTTACCCGGCGGCGGCCGGTAAAACATTTCCCCTGGAGGTATATCTGGCCCCTGTCTTAATCCTCGCAATTGTATGGCTGGTTTATTTTCTCTGGAAAAAATCCGAGGGAAAAAGTCTGATGCCCTTATATGCGCTCTTGTTTTATACCGGCTGTATCCTGATTGTTTTACAAATCTTGCCGGTTGGGGTTGCCATTACAGCAGACCGGTATTTTTATGTATCATCAATCGGACCGGCTTTAGGCTTGGGTGTTCTGCTGCACTATGTGTCCGAAAAATATTCCCAATCCATAGGATTAGGTCTGATGGGTATGCTGAGCCTCGTTTGGACCGGGCTTACCGCCAGACAAGCCAATACCTGGCAAGATTCCATCACCCTCTTCCAAAATGTCA
>CANHCC010000056.1 GCA_947459115.1 Bacteroidota bacterium
ATCAGGTGTATATGGCGGCAGATTGGGGAAGCGGACAGACTTTGGGATTTTCCCAATTGACCTTGGGGCTCAATGGATGCATGGCAAAAACCATCTGCTTGGTGATTTATTGAAATCGACAAAAACCCAGACGACACTAGACGATAGTGAGGTTATGTATTGGTTTAAGAACCAACTAACCGATCAACTGCCGGATACGATTGATATATTTGAAGGGGACGACCTTCCGGATATCTCTTACCACGCTTATGCCAGGCAAAAAGGACTGGGAGAAGAATTCCAATATATTATAGAAGCAATTGCCGGAGATCAGGGCGCAGATGCAGATCGGATATCCGTCCTTTATAACAATATCGAATCCAACAATTGGAGTTCTGGTGATGAAGATTATAAATTCAGTGAAACCTACTTCGACTTTATTGATCAGCACATTGCACACCCCATTCAGAATCATATACGGCTCAACACAATCATTCGGGAAATAGATTACGCCGGCGATGGCGTAATATTAACTGATTCCCAAGATCGAACTTATTCCGGAGAGAAAGTAATTGTAACTGTTCCCATTACCATTTTAAAGTCAAACGATATAAAATTTAATCCACCCCTAAAAGCTGAAAAAACAGAGGCATTCGCAAAAATCGGCATGGACGCGGGGATAAAAGTATTCCTTAGATTTTCCGAGAAATTTTTCGCAGAAAATATTTTGGGAGGAAAATACTGTGCTGCTTATATTGATGACAGCATCGGCAAATCCTTTAATGACGCGGTACTCATGGCATTTATTATGGGAAAACAAGCTGAATATCTGAGCAACCTCAAGGGAGAAGATCTCCTCATTCAAACCTTACTCAAAGAGCTCGATGAAATGTACGAAGGCCGGGCGTCAAAAAGTTTTTTGAATGCTCATGTACAAAACTGGTTCACACATCCTCATATCCGCGGTGCCTATTCATACAGCACTATCGGAATGGGGGATGCCCGAAGCATCGCAGCACAATCTGTGCAGAAGAAAGTTTACTTCGCCGGTGAAGCCATGAACCTCAATGGGCACCACCAAACAGTACAAGGGGCGGTGGAAACCGGTTATCGGGAAGTGATCCAAATTTTAAAAGATATTCAGAAGTGAAATATTTCCTCACCGGCTTATTCTTCCTGATGTTACAAGGCAGATTGAACGCTCAGGCCTGGCGGATCGATCTTGCCTATCACTACCACTATTCGCAAACATGGGATAAGGCTATCCGGACCTATAATTTTAGTCGCCCTTTTTTGAAGGCGTTACAACCTTTATTGATTCATGGCATCAATGGTAGTGTTTGTAAATGGTTTGGGAAAACGAAAAATCTTCAACACGGCATACAGGTGTCTTATGCACAGATTCGCAGTCGAGCAAGATGGGATGAGGGCATGAACCCAATACACTTGCATATGCTACAACCGGGATACCTATGTCACCTCAGTTCATTGCGGGCTCGTCACAATTTTTTCACTGAATTCGGGCTGTCAGCATCCGGGCTTCTGCTGTCTAGAAAGATGAACGACATAAGGGCAGCTTCAGAGGACAAAAGCCTTCGTGCGTTAGGAATAGGTTGCCATTTGAGCGTGAGCGTAGGGAGGGAGATTAGACTTTCCGAAAAAATGGAATTGGTTCCGTTTGTGCGCATAGGCTCTATCCCCTGGATGCACACTCCGGAGTCCGAAGTGGTACTGAATCAGACGCGGGGGATGATAGGCGGGAGGATGGGTACTGGTATTTATGGGCAAATCGGCATAGGCCTGAAGTCAATTAGGGATTAGGGTAAGTTACTTACCGGGACGGGGTAAGTTACTTACCGGGGCGGGGGTAAGTTACTTACCGGGACGGGGGTAAGTTACTTACCGGGGCGGGGGTAAGTTACTTACCCTTGTCCTTCGTCAAAACAACAAACACCAGCATCACCCAACTCATCAGGCCAAATCCATATAAAAAATCCTCCACCGGAATGGTGTAAATCCTAAGCCCTAATTGAAATGCCTCTCCATACAGAACCACAGGGCGAGCAGTTAAAAATCCATTGAACACCAGGGTTGCCAATACCATCATGCACTGAGTTAACCAATAGGTTACCGTATTGGTCAAATGTGTTTTGAGAAAATGATCTGCTGCAAAAAACAATGCCCCTGACCATGCCGCAAGAGCGGTATACTCATAACCTTTCCCAATCCACATTGCCCCTCCTACTCCAGCTAACAGAACAGATGACCTCAAGGGTACAAAAGGTAAATGATCATCCTTATCCTTCCGATAAAATTGGATGGTCTTCCAAATAAACAAGCCGGCGTAGGGGACAACCATAAAAAACAATATTTCCTCTATCGGTAGACCAAAGAATCGAAAGGAAGCGACATATTCAGGATTAAATTGCCAATGCCCCCGACTTGTTGCCCAAATGTCCCAAGCAATATAAACCGCCCCAATCAGGGTAATTGATACCAAAGCGATACGCCAATATCGGATAAATCTGAGATTAGAATCAAAAGAGGCCAGAAAAGGCCCGGAAAAAATAATTAAATCCATAATAAGGTATTCACTCATGACGGAGATGTGCTAAAATGGTTTTATTTTGGAACATGAACCAAAATTACCTCGAAATCATCCCCGGAGAACTAAAAACTGCGGATTTACATGGATTTCTTTTAGGTGCGGTATCGCCCCGACCAATTGCATTTGCCTCTACAATCGATAGCATGGGGCGAAAAAACCTCGCCCCATTCAGCTTTTTCAATGTATTTAGCGCCAATCCCCCGGTGATGATTTTTTCACCCGCCCGAAGAGTCAGGGATAATTCTACGAAAGATACGCTTCAAAATGTGCTGGAAGTTCCGGAAGTCTGCATACATGTGGTCAGTCGGGATCTCCTAATGCAAATGAATCTGGCTAGCAATGAATTTCCTTCAGATGTGGATGAATTTGTGAAGGCAGGCCTTACCCCTATCCCCTCTGATTTAATTCGTCCCTATAGAATTGCAGAGTCTATGGTGCAAATGGAATGTGAAGTTTTTGAAATCAAACCTCTTAGCCCGAATGCAGGTGCAGGAAATCTGATTTTCTGCCGCCTATTAAAAATGCACGTACATAAATCCGTATTGGATGCAAACGGAAAAATCTCCCCTGCACTGCTTAATCCGGTCGCAAGATTAGGAGGCGACTGGTACTGTGAGGTAAATGCCGGAAATTTATTCGAAGTTGAAAAACCCAGCCGAATTCCGGGCATCGGAATTGATGCCTTACCTGCCTCTATCCGAAACAGCCGCATCTTAACCGGAAATGACCTGGGCCAATTGGGCAATAC
Organism: Bacteroidota bacterium; assembly: GCA_947459115.1. Lineage (GTDB taxonomy): Bacteria > Bacteroidota > Bacteroidia > J057 > RFSG01 > CANHCC01. The sequence continues at coordinate 3,336 of CANHCC010000056.1, forward strand.
GGAAAAATTACCTGACGCGAATGAAATCCGTGAAATTTTAAATGCCAATCCTCAATGGAAGGGCAAGCATGATGAAGAGACTTTCCATCGTCTGATTGCTTTGCAGCTGGCTTCAGGCAAGAAACAAGAAGCCCTCGCCCTGGTGGCCCTGGGAACACCCGAAGCCTTAAATTCATGAAAAGCCTCAGACTTCTGCCCTGGACGGAACTCGCCCTCTGGAGTGGAGGACTGATTTTTTTAGCATTTCAAAATCCTTCTTCTGAAGGATTCACTTTATGTCCAATAAAATCCATTTCCGGATGGGACTGCCCGGGATGTGGCCTTGGACACTCCATCTCCTGGCTGTTCAGAGGAGAACTCGCGACCTCCTGGGAAACACATAAAATGGGAATGCCGGCATTGGGCATCTTAGTATTTCGTATCGGACAATTAATTAATTTAGCACTTAAACCAAGACACCACTACCATGAGCCTGAACAATCAAATTCTTCTGAACATCCCCGGAATTGAAGGCGAGGAGATGATGTTAATCATCAACCAGATTCAAAATCTTCCCGAAGAAAAGCAGATGTTATTTCTAAATGTTTATAGAAGCAGAAGAAAAGACCCACAAACTATTCTTATAATGATCCTAATTGGCTTTCTGGGCATAGGAGGCATACATCGCTTCTTCCTGAATCATATTGGCATGGGTATCTTATATTTATTGACAATGGGAGTGTGTTATATTGGCACCATCATTGACCTGGTGAATTATAAGAAGATTACTTTGGAATTTAATCAGGCGCAAATCCTGGAGACGAGTCGCTTAATCTGAGACACGGATTACACGGAATAATTGTAAAGATGTATTAGACACGGATTAGACCGATTACACGGATTTCAAGGAATAATTGTGAAGATGTACTAGACACGGATTACACGGATTGCACGGAATAATTGTGTTGATGTATTGGACACGAATTACACGGATTTCACGGAATAATTGTGTTGATGTATTAGACACGGATTACACGGATTACATGGATTTAAGGGAATAATTGTGAAGATGTGTAGGACGGGGATTGGACAGATTTAGGTGTTTGAAGAGTATTGAGAAAGGACTCAAACAGATGCTGAATAGGCTTTGTGTGGCAATAATTAAAACTTAATGACTCTCCAAAATCGAAACCTCTTTGACATTCCTTAGTTCCAATTCAATATTTCTATCCCGAGCTTTTTGTTTATACTCAGCGATAATTTCAAGAATATCGTAATCTACAAATTCACTGTCGGAACCATCAATAATCAATCTGGAATTACGAGGGACGTCGTCTAATGCTTTTCGAAGTTTGACTTTATTGAGAAAATTGACGGTTGCATTTAATTTAATCACGCGGATTTCTTTGTCCTTCATATAGGATTTAGATATTTGGAAATCTACCCGAAAATTATCCTGAACAATAAAATAAATAGAAACAAGTAACCCAATGCTTACCCCGATTAATAAATCGGAAACCAGAATAAAAACAATTGTCAATATAAACGGAATGAACTGTTTCCAGCCCAACTTCCATATCTGAATATATAATCGGGGTCTGGTTAGGTTATATCCGGTAACCAAAAGAATAGCGGCTAAAGAGGCATAGGGTATCAAGTTAAGCACAAAGGGAATCATGGCGACAGATAGAAGTAGCAAAAGGCCATGTGTAAATGAAGATAACCAGGTCTTGGCCCCTGCATCTACATTTGCGGCTCCTCTTACGACGACAGCTGTAATTGGGATTGCCCCAAACAACCCACACAGCACATTGCCTATCCCTTGGGCCCATAACTCCCGATTAACAGGGGTAATACGATTTCTTCTATCTAATTTATCAATAGCTTCAATGCACAATAAAGTTTCCAGAGAGGCTAAAAGTCCAATGGTAATTCCATCCAGCCAGACTTGTGAATTTGAAAAGAATACAGAAAAATCCGGAAATACAATGTCCTTGAAAACATTGTTTGGAATACTGACCAACTGGGTATCCTTCAATACAAATGTCCCGACAGAATGCGGCAACAAAAGATCCGCTATGATTCCGAAAGTAACCACCAATAAAGGAGCGGGCAATACATTCCAAGCATGATGTTTATACCTTGAGGATAGAATTAGAATCCCAAGGGAAAAGAGGGTAATAATGATAGTTCCTCTTCCCAGGCTGTGATTAAAATTCTGAAAACTGAGCAGAAAATTATCCTGATAGAATAATTGTAGAAATCCGCTGGTCCAGAAGTTCGGCTGGTCATATCCCAAAGCAATGGGAATTTGTTTAGAAATGAGAATTATACCAATGGCAGCGAGCATGCCCTTAATGACGGAGGAAGGAAAATAATTAGAGAGGGAGCCCATTCTCAACAGTCCCAGAAGAATTTGGAAAGCGCCTGCAATCACAACAGCAACGAGGAAGTATCTATAATCTCCTAGTCCAACTATGGAAGCGGCAACCACTGTTGTGAGGCCGGCGGCCGGCCCGGAAACAGCTAAATTGGAACCACTAAAAACGGAAACAATAATCCCCCCAATAATCCCTGAAACCACACCGGCATACAAGGGAGCCCCAGAGGCAAGTGCAATCCCCAAACACAGGGGCAAAGCGACTAGAAACACGGCGAGGCCTGCTCTCAGGTCATGTTTTAACCAGATAATACGGTAATATTTAATTGCCCTGCGCATGTCCCTGCAAAGTTAGGGTTATTTGGGGTTGGTTACCAACCAGGGTAAGCTGCTTACCGGAATGTAAGGGATAAGGGTAAGCTGCTTACCCCTACTCAAACCGAATATCTATTGCCTCTAATATCTGCTCGAGCCTCAGCGCATCTTCTACCTGCCCGGAATTATAATAATTCTTGCGCATTACCTGCAATAAATTCAACATCATTCTAATCTTACTGGTGGGCTTATACCAGGACGGTGAATCTTCCAATCCCAGCTTACGAAAAAAGACCTCCACCCCTTCTCTCGAAATAAAATTGCCGTTATTCGCAACATCTATGTAAAACGGCTGCCGATCTTCATGACAATAAATAAAATTGTATTCCGGCACAATAACCCCAGCCACCGGTAATTCCAGACGCAATGCCACAATCAAATACAATAAACTCAGAGACTGAACATTCCCTTTCTTTCCGGACAATACGGTTCCGGGAAAGCATAAGGCCGGATTTGTTGGATTCACTTTATCAAAATGATACCCCTCCATCACAAAAAATACATGATTGAATATCCGAAGCTTGTCCATGACAAACATCTGATCGTTCATTTCCAACCAGATTTTATTGGTTAATCGGGTAATTTCTCCATTTATTTTCTGAACATCTCCTCCATCTTTTTGAAGGGCAGCCAGACAACTCCAGCCTTCTAACAGATCTTCTCCCCCACCCTTTCGCCAGGCAAGCAAACGATTACTTACCTCGTCTGTAATTAAATTACGAACAATCTCTAAAATCTGATTCCTGGTTTCATAATCTTCAGCCTCATCTGCAAAGGCACTCAATTTTGTAATCCCGACGCTTCCGGTTTGTGCGAGCCTGTCATGTGCAATTTTCCTAACTTCAGGATCCTCATCATCCAATAGCTTTACCAGAGCCAACCATTCTGAATCTTTTAACATATAAATTTTAGGTTCTGATAACCCCTAAACGATACGGTTGAATTTCAGGGTTATTATCCGCGGCCTCTATGGCTTTTGAAATAATACTACGGGTACTTCTCGGATCAATAATATCATCCACCCATAGCCTTGCCGCGGCATAATAGGGCGATAGCTGGGCGTTATATTTATCCGTAATTTCTTTAAGAAGGTCGGCCTCAACCTTAGGATCAATGGTTTCTCCTTTCTTTTGAAGTGCAGCTACCTGAATTTGTAATAAGGTCTTGGCAGCCTGAGCGCCCCCCATCACGGCAATCTGAGCAGTGGGCCAGGCGAAAATCATCCTGGGATCATAAGCCTTTCCACACATTGCATAATTGCCGGCGCCATAGGAATTGCCAACAATAAAAGTCAATTTAGGCACGGTACTGTTCGACATGGCATTCACCATTTTGGCGCCATCTTTAATAATTCCGGCCTGCTCAGATTTACTTCCGACCATAAACCCTGTCACATCCTGAAAGAAAATCAAGGGAATCTTCTTTTGATTACAGTTCATGATAAAATGAGCCGCTTTATCTGCGGAATCAGAATATATCACCCCTCCGAATTGCATTTCCCCTTTTTTTGTTTTTGAAACCATGCGCTGATTCGCCACAATTCCAACAGCCCACCCGTCAATTCGAGCATAAGCTGTGATGATGGTCTTACCATATCCTTCTTTATATTCTTCTAGAATAGAATCATCTACGATGCACTTCAACAACTCCCGCATGTCATAGGGCTTGGTGCGTTCATCGGGTAGGATTCTAAGAATATCGTTATTTTTTGTTTTAGGTCCTTTGGATTCAATGCGGTTAAACCCTGCTTTAGGCTGAGGGCCTAATTGCCCGACGAGGTAGCGAACTTTCTCAAGGCAGGATACATCGTCTTTCATTTTGTAATCGGTAACACCGGAAATTTCCGAATGGGTAACAGCACCGCCCAGGGTTTCAGCATCTACCTCCTCTCCAATCGCAGATTTGACAAGATAAGGCCCTGCGAGAAACACAGACCCTGTTCCTTCTACAATTAATGCCTCATCACTCATAATTGGCAGATAGGCTCCACCTGCAACACAGGCGCCCATAATTGCCGCAATCTGGGGAATCCCTTTTGCACTGATAACGGCATTATTTCTAAAAATGCGACCAAAGTGTTCTTTATCAGGAAAGATTTCATCCTGCATAGGCAAAAATACCCCCGCACTGTCCACCAGATAGATAAGCGGCAAATGATTTTCCATGGCAATTTCCTGAGCCCTCAGGTTTTTCTTTCCTGTCATGGGAAACCAGGCACCTGCCTTTACGGTCGCATCATTGGCGATAATCATGCATTGCCGACCGGAAATTTTACCAATACCACACACGACTCCTGCCGAGGGGCATCCTCCATATTCGGCATACATCCCTTCGGCGGTAAAAGTCCCTATTTCCAGAAAATCATTTTTATCATCCAAAAGCAGGGCAATCCTTTCTCTGGCAGTGAGCTTTCCTTTTTCTTTATGCTTTGCAATGGCATTTTTGCCACCACCAAGAGCAACGCGTTTATAATGGTCCTGAAGATTGCGAACTTTGTCCAGATTCACATCTTCATTAATGTTGGCTGTGAGTTCTTCCTGAGAAATGGAACCACCGGCATTTGATGTTATTGACATGACATGAAGTTAAATGGGTAAAGGATACTCTTTAAATCTGCAAACAACGACCTTATCTGATACGGAATGCATGAAATTCCTATGGCTATAATACGGCATTGAATGGAGACCTGTCCAACCGAAAATAAAACGGAGGTACTATTGACAGGATACAAAAATTCACAAATTATAGCCTTCATACATAATCGGGTTTGCCTCTGTATTTATTTTCTACTTCACCTAAAAACCAAAACTCCGTTTCATTTTCGGTAAAATAATTCCGATCTACACAAGGAATCGATATTATGGCATTCTGATGTTTTGACCAACAGAAGTGGGTAACCTTCTCAGGTAATTTTATGAAATTTCTCAAAAAAAATGTTGGCCACATGGATAAGAATCAGAAAGGTCGTCCGAGATAAATGTGAATAAAAAGGTATAAATCGGCAGGATTAAATTAAACCCTAATATTCATCCTTATTCCTCATATTCTAAAAATTCGAATGGCAATTTGACGATGAGCTGAAAATCTTCTCCGGCCTCTTTCATATCCTCGTCCTCTTTTAAGTAACACCATTTCACCAATACGGAACAGGATTGATCTAACTTTTCAAGCTGCCTGAAAATTTCGAGTATATATTTTGAGGAAGAAGTATTGAAATATTCCAATTTAAAGCTGACTTCTACCTTTTCAGGTTGAGATTCTACATAATCCGAAAGCCAATCCAGAATGGGCGAATAAAATTCCTCTGAATTTTCAGGAATGGAAGTTCCACTGAAGGACAATAAACCGGTTACGGCATCCAATAACACTCTGGGAGAATCTTCCGTGGACTCAATAGATAAGTTATGCACGGTGTACTTCATATCTAAGCTAACAAAAGGCCTATGGGATTCAAAATTTGATGGGGTTTTTACCCTTATTTGGAGAACTAAAAAATCCAGATAATCATTTACCTGGTCCACAAAACAATTAATTTTCCCTCCGGCTTTGCGAACAATGTCAATTAACCCCAAGCCTGCACCACCCTTTTCAGACAATTCATTACGAACCATCGTATTCATATAAAACTGCCGAAGTTCTTCTTTAGACATGGCGTTTAATCGCTGAATCCTATCCTGCATTTCTGCAGACATGGACTTATGCAGGTGATTTCCGGTTGAGATTAGGTAGCCTTCTTCATCTCTGGTTACCATTAAAGTGGACACAGCTTTATCCCCGCGAGCTTCTGCATCCACATGTTTTATGAGATTTTGGATTAACTCAACAAGGATATTAAAAATTTTCTTTCGCACAGGCACGCTTTCACCCTGTTCCACCAGCTTACTTTCGGTGGTTCTGAGGATACTCCTCAAAACCGCAGGGCCTATCTTGCCTTTAAAGGCCGATATGACTTGCTGCTCATTTAACTTGAGGAAATATTCCTGTGCTTTCATTTAGATGTCTCTACAAATATACGACAGACTGTTTGAATTTAAACTTTTATCGCCCAAAGTAACATATCATCCAGTTGCCTATTATTGCCTTGCCAGTCTCTCATTTTCTCATCAAGGGCGTCATATTGATTGATTTCGGGCTCATTCATCACCTCCAATATCCATTCTGTTAATTTCCGTGTAGAAAGTTTGCGTTTGTGTGCCCCGCCCATCTGATCTGATAATCCATCTGTAAACATGATGAAACTATCCCCTTTTTTGAACGCCAATTCTTGTTCCACGAATTTCTTTTCTTCCTGATAATACCCCCCAATTGAAAACTTATTGCCCTTGTAAATCTCCATTACCCCTTCCCGGATATGCAGTAAAGGACGATTTGCACCGGAAAAGACCACCTTGTTTTCTTTTTTGTGAATAACCAAAATAATCATGTCCATGCCATCTCTGGGGTCTTTTCTTTCACCCGTTTGTCTCAGAACCTGAATAATTCTTTCATTCATTCGGGTCAGAATCTGAGCAGGAGAAAATATCTTGTGCACTTCAACCGTTTCGGCCAAAAGATTTACACCAATAAGCGACATAAACGCCCCGGGCACTCCATGTCCGGTGCAATCCACCACGGCCATAAAGCGAGAATCCGCATTTTCATAAAACCAATAAAAATCTCCACTGACGATATCCCTTGGTCTAAAGTACAAAAGATTGCTGCTAAATTGTTTAGATAATTGGGGAATTGCGGGAAGGGAGGCCTCTTGGATGCGTTTTGCATACGAAATACTGTCTGTGATCTGACGGTTTTTAGTTGTGATCTCGTATTGCTTTTTCTCGATTTCCTCTTTCTGAGACAAAATTTCATAATTCCGCTTACTCAGTTCCCTATTACTTTTCTTATTGACCCAATAAAGGTTCAGTAAAAGTAAGAGCACTAACAAAAACATCACAATACCTGCTATTAAACCAGATCGTATCAGCCTTTCATTCTCCAATTCACTTTCTCGAATATCAATTTCTTTTTTCTCAAGCTCCAGCTGGTTTTGAATCAACTGATTCTGAAGCTTCATCTGTTCAATGGCCTTTACATTTTCCAGTAGTTGCAGACCACGCATAGAAGTATCTTCTGCAAGTTTGCGTATTTCGGCAGATCTCAATTCCGCCTCACCCTGACGCCGACGAATTTCTGCTTCTTTTTCCTTGAGCTGACTCTCCTGGAGTTTTTTTGAACTTCTCAAGGAGTCCAACTCTTTCTGACTTTTCTGCAATTCCTCATCGAGTTTTTTGTTAGCAAGAGCGATTGCCTCTGTAACCCGTGAGGGAACCGGCTTAACAACAACCTTTTCTGGCATTGGCGGAATCGCCTCCTCTTTTTGAGCCAATGAAGCGCCAACCGGAACCAACTCCCCGAATCGTATGGCATTGTCTAATTCTACCACGCAATTGTATCCGGTATTTCCGGCCAACTTAAGGATTGAAGTATAAAACAATCCACTTTTATTATTGGTGGCTCTAAATGACCGAAATGCTGTGATCGTGCCGGAATATCCGGGCGTTAGACTGGAGACATCCATTTTGGACAATAAGGCGGATTGCCAATAAATAAATTTAAATGTACCGTCCGGATTGGAGCCTTTGCCTATTTGTATGGGATCATTGATTCGGTAGGTCTGACCATTTCTGGAATTCGTGTAGGACACAAGGGACTGAGCAAACCCAGAAACAAAAACGAATAGGAATAAAACTATTGCAATGGGTAATTTCATGTATCGATATAATACGACCTTGTTAGTAAAGATACTAAAATCAGTTACGAGCCGCTCTTTTTTGATATTCCTTTGCAAACGCTTCAATTCTCAATAACCTAACCTTTACCGCCTCGTCCTGATGACTCCCTAAAACAATTTTTTCATCAAAAGATTCACCGATTCCATAATCCCAATCACGCGTATGGACCATTTGATTGGTATCTAACCAGGAAACATCCACCTTATACAAGACGGAATCCCATTCAAATTCCTGTTCCTGAAGTAGTGTGTTTCGTTTTGCCTGACTGCCATATAAATCCTTCCATAGCAAATATCTACTCCCGGGGGCATGTAAAAACATTTCCCTGCTTACCTGAAATGGGATGAGGGTATCTATTCCCGACCCTGATGGGCTCGGAAATGCGAGGGTATGCTCACCTGCATCAAGTCTTATTTCAGAAATAGCTCCAGGCTCAAGACGATGGGTAGCGCCATCTAATTGAAATACCCAGGTTTCCTGACCGGAGTTATCTATTAAAACCTTTTCCCCGCAGGAGAACAAAAATAACAGCAGAAACAGGCACCACTTAGGCTTTTTCAGAGATAAGTTCAGATACTTTGCGTAAAAATTCCTGTGTACAGGATTTGAGGTTTGCATGTTGTTGAACCCATTCATGATTTTTTTCGAGTGTATCATTCCAATCCTTTGTTTTAAAAAGGTGTTTGCAATTTACAACAATGTCAAATAAAACGGAGGAATTATGGTTTGGTAAAAGGGTCAGCCCCACACCGGATCTGATCAAATCCTGACTGCCCTCTATGTCCGACAGCACCGGCATTACTTTGCATGCAAGCGCCTGAAGCAGGCTGGCAGAAAGGCCATCGTATCCAGGAATGGAAACCATAACATCTGACAAACGAAACAAATCCCTTACGACCGCCTCCGTCTGAGGCGCAGCAAACCAGGTCACCCCGGAACGGGTTAAAACCGAAAGACGGGAGCGCACCGACTCTGCCACCGGATAATGACCACTTAACACGACCCAATGAATTTCCGGAAACGAACAAGTTTGTTGAATAACCTCTAAAATTACCTCAGGATAAAACAAAGCCTTCAAGCCTCTGGGAGCTATCACGACCATTGCGTTTGGAGGAATCTGATACCGAATTCTAAGTTCGGATTTCTCATCCCCTTGAGCAGGCAACCAGGTATCAAGTGGAATTCCCCAGGTAAATACTTCCGTGCGTTGAATGGCCTTAGGAGATAATTCCCCAATCGCCTTACAGATAGCCTGATTATCGCCAAGATTGAGTCTAGCACTTGCCAGACTTTTGGAAACCTGAACCCTATGCCAAAAACGAATCAAAGCAGCCTTCCAGTTGTTCGGGGAAGTTGAATCTTTCCAAAATCGGCTTTGAGTGGAAGGCACATAGTCCAATACATCTGCACCAAGCACCATATTGACGACGGGCCTATATCCTGACTGTCTTGCCCATACCCCAAAAGGCGTAACATGCAGGGGATTCACGATATCCGGCTTTTCGACAAATAAGATTTTTTTTAAGGCAGGAACCGTCCACCAGAAATCCAGGTAATCCCAACGCCCGGGATTTCTGCCTTGAATCGGAATCATTTTAACACCGGAAATAGGCTCATGGTCTAATGCCGGATGAATAAAAACAACCTCCTGACCCTCGTCAACAAGTGCTTTCGCCCATTTGCGAGCATGAAAATCCATAGGCGTACAAAGGAGAGCGATTTTCAAAACTGACTTAATCCTGTTCTATAAGCAATCGGCGTTCAAACACCTGCTCAAATAAATCTGCATTTTCCAAAGCCGCCTGAATTTCAATGTCTATTTTCTCTTCTGCAAAAACCTTCACAAGAATTTGACTTCCCCTGATACCAACCTCTAACCTTTCAATCAGATGGCGATGCCCACGATCCAGATTATCGGCGATGCGCAGAATTCCTGCCAATTGCCTCACCAATGTTTTATGAGGTCCGTGCAGCACGGCAAAATGTAGGTGATCTCGTGTTGGCAAACTCTTTCGGTGATACCGAACCACATTACTAAGGATGAGTAATTCGTCGGTGGAGAAGCCCGGCATACCGGAATTCAATACCAGATATTGCCCATGTTTATGATGTCCACTACGATTCAGGAAATACCCAATATCATGCAGCATAGCTGCGTATTTCAACAATTCCCGCTCTTCTTCTCCATAGCCTAATAAGGACTCCATTTGATCGAAAAGACTCAGGGCAAGCATAGCAGTTTGTTCGCCGTGGGATTCGTCGTATTGAAACCGCGCACCTAAATTTCGTACGGATCTCTCCCGAAGGGTACGATCGGAGGAACCCATCCCGATAGACTCAAACTTTCGGGTTTCCAGATAATCATACAATATCCCCTCCTTCAAGGCATAGGAAGATAGAGCCACCTGCCGAATGGGTAACGCCTGAAATAGCATATCCACTATTACTGCCCCTACCACAATTAAATCCACACGACTACTATCCATCCCAGGCAGTACACCTCTTTCAACTTTGGTAAAAGTGGTGAGTTTGCGAAAAACGGAATCAAATTGAGAACGATCGAAGCGATAGCCATTGATGTGCTCTAAAGAGTGAATATCCTTGTTTTCGTATGCAATCATGGAGGCCAGAGTATCAAAGGTTCCGGAGGAGCCAATCAGAAGGGAAATATTAAATTCTTTTAGTTCTTCCATCAGGCCATGAGCCTGTTCCAAAATAGCATCACGACAAGCCTGAATTTCTTCCGGCAGAATGGGATCTGAAGGCTTAACTTTCTCCCACAACCGAGCAGCGCCGATATTAAGGGAACGCAGCAACCGGATCTGATTATCTCTGGCAACGATAAACTCTACACTTCCCCCGCCAATATCGACCATCAGGGA
>CANHCC010000057.1 GCA_947459115.1 Bacteroidota bacterium
GTCCTTTAGAAAGGGAGATGTCCTTTCAGGACAGGGCGTAAAGGACTAAAGTCCTCTAAAAAAGGAGATGTCCTTTCAGGACAGGGCGTAAAGGACTAAAGTCCTTTAGAAAGGGAGATGTCCTTTCAGGACAGGGCGTAAAGGACTGAAGTCCTCTAAAAAAGGAGATGTCCTTTCAGGACAGGGCGTAAAGGACTGAAGTCCTCTAAAAAAGGAGATGTCCTTTCAGGACAGGGAGAGTTAAATTTTATGATATTTGGGAGATTAGGTTATGGCTATTTTGTATCGCTTCGATTTCAAATTCTAAGGAAGAACTCTGTCTGCGAAGAAAGTTTTGTACTTCTCGTGATTCACCGCCCGGGGAAACTTATTCTGGCCACCGAGCTTTCCGGAGGATTTCATAAACTCAAAGCAACTTCCGTTTTGTAGCTCAGATACTTTTAATGGACTAAGGATTTTTCCCTGAATCAGATCTCGATAATAGATGTTTTTGCTACTTAGCGTAGATTCTATGGTCTGCTGAAATAACAACTTGTCCGAAGGCGGGGTAGAAAATTCAACATACCAGTGATGGCCGGATCCTTTTTCGTTAATTTCCGGCATGACAATAAATTCTGTCACCAACGCACCTGTGACTTGACACGCTTTTTCCATGGCGTGGTTTATCTCTTCTACAATCACATGCTCTCCAAATGCAGAGATGTATTGGGCGGTTCTGCCGGTAACGACGATGCGGTAGGGGTTTAAGGAGGTAAATCTTACGGTATCCCCAATATCATAGGCCCATAGTCCCGCCGGGTTTGTTAGAATTAGTGCATACTGAACCCCGATCTGAACTTCTGCAAGGCTCAATCTTGAGGCCTTTTCTGATCCATATTCGGACATGGGGATAAACTCGTAAAAAGTGCCGTAAGAGGTCATGAGTCTCAGGCCTTCCGCCTTGTAAGTATCCTGGACGCCAATAAAACTTTCTGAGGCCGGATAGGTTTCCCAATAATGTATGCCTTTAGGCAACAAATTGTTCAGAACAGGTTTGTAGGGCTTGAAATCTACGCCCCCATGAACCAACACTTGTAAGTGAGGCCAAAGGGTTTTAGGGTCTTTCCCGGAAGCTCTAAGGCTTTCAAGAAAGTTTTGAACCCAGGGAGGAATACCGGAAATGAGACGAAGGTCTTTTTCCGAGGTCTCGGTAACGATTTTTTGAATCTTATCTTCCCAGTCCTCGATGCAATTCGTATCCCATGACGGGACCTGATTCCGCTTAAGGTAAGCGGGGATAAAATGGTTGACAATACCGGATAATCTACCTACCGGAATACCAGCCGAATTGGTTTCTAACTCCGGGCTTCCGGAGAGAAACATCATGGAGCCATCCAGAAAGGCCGCATTCCCGGTTTCACGAATGTAGAATAGCAAGGCATCCCTGGCACCGGCAATTTGAGCCCTTAGTAAGGCCGGGGTGTTGGGGATATATTTTGCACCCGAAGTGGTTCCGGAGGTTTTTGATAAATAATTCGGCTGCCCGGGCCAAAGCACATTTTGCTCTCCTTTTATCAGTCTTTCAATCCAAGGTGCTAAGCCTTCGTATTTTCGAACAGGAACCAGGGTTTTAAAGTCTTTGTAAGACTGAATGGATTTAAAATCATGAGCTTTCCCGAAGTCTGTATGCTTTCCTTTTTCAATAAGTTGAATAAGTGTTTTTAATTGTATCTCCGGTGCCTTAGATTCTAATGCATCCAGATAATTACATCTGACTCTGGCTACCCATGGTGCCAAAAATGATTTAATTCCCATTTCAGGGTGAAATTACCATAATCGTGAATAAGCCAATGCCGGATGAATAAGAAAGTGTGATAAAGTTGAAAAACAAGGCTATTCGCATTTTTTCGGAGGGTAATTGAATTAACATAACCACCCTATAATTTATATGAATATTAAAGGATATGCGAGATCGAGCTGTGTCTAGTAGGGTGGGGGCTTGCCGCCGGGTTTGTCTATGCAAAGAGGATTTATCTCGATTTTTAACAGGCGGTGGCAAGGCGGGTGGATTCCCCTCTCCTCAAAAAGGGGAGGGGAGCCGCGCTTCATGCCCTTACTTGTTAGATTTGGTGTTTAGCTTTAAAATCGGGGTAATTGATTTTTGAATAAGTATTCTTTTTTGGGGAGAGGGTCAGGTATGGGTCGATCGTTATAAATGCGATCGAGTTGCTTGTGTCAAAAACAATCCAGTCGTTTGTATTCCAGGGTATTAAAGACTAACCTTAATTAAATAAGCAGAACCCAATAAGTAAAACTCGTTCGTTTGGGGGGTGAGGTAAAAATAACAGCGCCCCGGCGGGGAGCCGGGGCACTGTTCAACCAACTAACAAATAAACCTAACTATGAAAACTATTATGCTCTGTTAACGAAGGTGATGGAATTTTTGTTGTCAATATCTACAAAAATTTTGCTATCCTTTTGAATTTCACCTGCTAAAATTTTCTTGGATAAATCATTCACCACTTTTCGTTGAAGCACTCGTTTAAGCGGACGAGCTCCAAACTGGGGATCATAACCCAGTTGCCCTAACCAGTCAATTGAGGCCTCCGAAAATTCCAGTTCAATATCCAACCCGGCAAGCATTTTTGTTAGCCCAGTGGTTTGAAGTAGGACAATTTCCCGAATTTCTTCGCGGTTGAGCGGGGTAAATAAAATAATCTCATCTATTCGGTTAAGAAACTCCGGACGAATGGTTTTTTTCAACAGATCAAATAATTCTACTTTCAATCCTGCCATGATATCTTCTCGTTCTCGCGTGGCACTTTCCCCCAGTCTTTCCTGAATGAGGTGAGCCCCCATATTCGAAGTCATGATGATGATACAGTTTTTAAAATTTACCACCCTGCCCTTATTGTCTGTAAGGCGCCCGTCATCTAATACCTGTAGTAAAATGTTGAACACATCCGGGTGGGCTTTTTCAATTTCATCCAAGAGTATGACAGAATATGGTCTGCGTCTGACAGCTTCCGTTAATTGGCCCCCTTCATCATACCCCACATATCCGGGAGGCGCGCCTACCATACGGCTGACAGAATGTTTCTCCTGATATTCCGACATATCTATGCGAACCATTGCATTTTCATCATTGAACAGATAATCAGCCAATGCCTTGGCCAGTTCGGTTTTCCCCACACCTGTGGAGCCCAGAAAGATAAAGGAGCCAATAGGTTTTCGGGTATCCTGAAGCCCGGCCCTACTCCTTCTGACGGCATCGGAGATGGCCTGTATTGCTTCTTCCTGCCCAACGACCCGCTTGTGTAATTCTTCTTCTAATTTCAAGAGTTTCATCCTCTCGCTTTCCACCATCCGGCTAACCGGAATTCCAGTCCATCGAGACACAATCTCTGCAATGTCTTCTGGTTCAACCTCTTCTTTTAGCATTCTCCGGTCCGACTGTATCTCATTTAATTGATTGTTCAGCGTTTCCAGAGTTTTTTCTTGTTCGGCAATTCTTCCGTATCGAATCTCGGCTACTTTTCCAAAGTCTGCATTTCTTTCTGCTTGTTCGGCTTCTACCTTATAGGTTTCAATTTTTCCTTTGGCCTCACGGATTTGTTGAATGATCTGCTTTTCCTCCTGCCAATGGGCTCTCAATTGATTTCTTTGCTCATTCAGGTTGGCTAATTCTGCACTGAGTTCTTCCACTTTTTTTGTGTCATTCTCTCGTTTCAGGGCTTCCCGTTCAATTTCCACGGTTCGGATTTTTCTCTCGATTTCATCCAGTTCTTCAGGTAAGGAATCTATCTCCAGACGCAGTCGGGAGGCCGATTCATCCACAAGGTCAATGGCTTTGTCCGGTAAAAATCGATCGGTTATGTAGCGTTGTGATAATTCTACTGCAGATACCAGGGCCGCATCTGTAATTCTGACTCCGTGATGGACTTCATACTTTTCCTTCAAGCCTCTTAAGATAGAAATGGCATCCTGGGTGTCGGGTTCTTCAACCAGTACGGTCTGGAATCTTCTTTCCAAAGCTTTGTCTTTTTCAATGTACTTCTGGTATTCCGCCAGGGTGGTGGCTCCAATCGCTCTCAGCTCCCCCCGAGCTAAGGCCGGTTTCAGAATGTTGGCTGCATCCATGGCACCGTCCGTTTTTCCTGCACCAACCAGCGTGTGAATCTCATCAATAAACAGAATCAGTTCCCCATTGGATTCTACAACTTCTTTTACCACGGCTTTCAAACGCTCTTCAAAGTCCCCCCGATATTTTGCACCTGCTAACAGGGAGCCCATATCCAGGGAAAGAACGGTTTTGTTTTTTAAGTTTTCAGGAACATCCCCCTGGATAATCCTATGGGCTAATCCTTCTGCGATTGCAGTTTTACCAACCCCTGGTTCTCCAATCAAAATTGGATTGTTTTTGGTTCTCCTTGAAAGAATCTGCAAGACCCTACGAATCTCGTCATCCCGGCCAATGACGGGATCCAGTTTTCCTTCTCGGGCCAGGTCATTCAGATTCTTGGCATATTTTTTTAACGCATGGTATTTTGATTCCGCGTTTTGATCTGTAATCCTTTCAGAGCTCCCACGAATGTCTTTAATGGCTTTACGCAAGGATTTTTCATCCATGCCTGCATCAGATAAGATTTGGGCAGTTTTTCCTCCCTCTGATCCTGTCAGAGCCAGTAACAGATGCTCCACGGAAATGAATTCATCTTTCATTTTTCCGGCTTCCTGTCCGGCTTTATCCAACACCTTGGAAGTGTCATTAGATAAATACTGTCCCCCGGTTGCACCGCTGACTTTGGGTAAGGATTCAATTTGCTCGCTGGCTTTTTTTAGAATTTGTGCGGGCGAAGCACCGCATTTCTTTAGTAAAAAAGGTATCACATTTTCCTCAGACGAAACCAGAACTTTTAATAGGTGGGTGGGCTCAATCGCCTGATGACTATAAGATTTTGCCAGGTTGGAGCTTTCCTCAATGATTTCCTGGGATTTAATGGTAAATTGATTTAGGTTCATAATAAATTTTTTATGGCCAGGTCAAATAGGATTCCAATTCCGGTTTTAGCCAAAACGGCTGATAATCCGGAAATTATGGCATAATCTTTCGATGTATTCTGAACTTATGTCAGAGAAATAAATTAAAAGGGAGCGGAATCCGTATCCAGGGATCCAAAATATTCATCGTCCTCTCCGGTGGTATCGGAAGATTCATTCATTTTTGAGGGTCTGGTGATGGTACCGGAGGGAGAATTTAGTCGGTCAGATGGTTGGAAATTAGGACCTGAATCCATGCCTCCTCCTTCAGCATCTGCCTGGTAGGCTGCTCTGCCGGACAGGGAGGTGAACTTTGCAAATTTGTCAATGTATTGAAGATTCACGGATCCAACAGGACCATTCCTTTGTTTTCCGATAATTACAGTACCCAATCCTCTGGTAGATTCTTTGGTAACCGGGTCTTCGGTAATTTTATAGTATTCCGGTCGATACAAAAACATAACCATGTCAGCATCCTGCTCAATAGAGCCGGACTCTCTGAGGTCACTTAACTGGGGCTGTTTGTCCGGTCGGTTTTCTACCTGTCGGGATAACTGAGACAATGCGATCACCGGTACATTCAATTCTTTGGCAAGTTCTTTCAGTGCCCGGCTAATACTGGCAATTTCCTGTTCACGATTCCCCCCTTTGACATTTCCGGCAGTCATTAACTGCAGATAGTCAATGATGACAAGTTCAATTTTTTTCTCTGTCTTTAATTTGCGGCATTTGGTTCTTAAGTCCGCAATAGATAAGGCAGGGGTATCGTCAATATAGATGGGGGCTTTAGTCAGTTCAGAGATTTTAGAGTTTAATTGTTGCCATTCATAGGCCTGTAATTTTCCGGTTCGGACTTTTTGCGCGTCTAATTCCGCTTCAGAACATATCAGTCGTTGTACCAACTGATGTGCTGCCATTTCCAAAGAGAATAAGGCAACAGGTCTTTTAAACCTTACCGCCGCATTTCTGGCCGTTGAGAGTACAAAGGCCGTTTTCCCCATTGCCGGTCTGGCCGCCAAAATAACCAAGTCGGAAGGTTGCCAGCCGGAAGTCAGTTCATCTAATTCTTCAAAGCCTGACGGTACACCTGTAGTGGAAGAATCCTTCTTTCTTAATTCATCCAGATTCTTTAGGGTGATTGCTACCAGTTGGGCCATCTCCATGTAATTCCGTCTCAGATTTGTTTGAGACAAGGAGAAAATTTCTTGCTCGGTTCGATCCAGCAATTCAAAAATATCGGAGGTGTCCTCATAAGCATCCCGAATCACTTTGTCCGAGATTTTAATCAATTCCCTCTGGATAAATTTTTCGAGAATGATGCGCGCATGGTATTCCACATTGGCAGCGGAGGCCACTTTTGAGGTTAATTCTACCAGATATAAAGGACCACCTCCTATATCCAGGTTGCCATCTGATTGCAATTGGTTTTTGACCGTAACCAGATCGACAGGTTTAGAATCCCCAAATAATTTGATGATGGCACTATAAATTACCTTATGCGCATCCTCATAAAAGGCCTCTGGCTTCAATAAGTCCAAAATGCCGGTGATGGCGTCTTTCTCCAGCATAAGTGCCCCAAGAACAGCTTGTTCTGCTTCTATAGATCTCGGTGGAAGTTTCCCAAGGCCTTGTAGAACGGCCGGACTTTTTGGGTTTTTCCTTACGCCACCGGGGCTGAATTGCGTTTTGTCTGATAAATTTTCTGCCATAACCTTTGGGACAAAATTAAACGGATATGGGCCATCTTTATGGTTTGTGAATAAGTCGTAATTTACACATAATCAATTAAATAGGTCTTTTCACAGGTCGTCCACATCTTTTCCACAAGATTTTCACCGGATTGGGCAGGCGTGAATCCTTGTGAATCAGAGGTTTGTCTCAAAACAGGGAATTTATCCACGATTATAAAGAAATCAATAGTAAACATTCTGATTTTTAAGCACTTTTCGTAAGTTTACTTTTTAGTCTTTTCGCTCAAGAAACTATGAAAATACCTTTGATTCTGATGGCTGGGTTCCTACTATTCTGTGCAGGGTGCGGAATAGATACAATTGCTCCCCCCAACTATAATGCTGAATTATTAGGGCCTCTTGTGAATGGCCGTTATTCCGGAGCGGATTTTATCAAAGATAACGATCAGTTTTCTCAAGTAGGGCCTGATGGATTGGTGACACTTATGTATCGGGGAGAAATTCCCCCGCTTCGTCTAGATCGTGTTGTGCCAATTCCGGACCAGCAATTTGCCATTTCCGGATTTCCTTCCGGACAGCAGGCCTCTACTTCTCTTTCCTTCAGAGCCGCATTTATGCTACCCAATGGAATACAACTCACTGAAGCAGAAATTCGATCCGGTATTTTTCGAATCAATCTGGTTAATACCAACCCCAATTCTGCAATTGATTGTTCTGTACGGTTGAAGCATGCCTTGCGCAATGGCACTGATCCGGTAGTGGTTTCAGGTCGTGTGCAGCCTATGGGAACCCGTTCGGATTCTACCAACCTGGCGGGTGTTAAAATAGATATGACCCGTTCCGGCGAAATTGGAATTTACAATGGTGTCGAATTGGAGTTTACGCTTACTGCCCTCACCGGGACGGTGGATTTTGGTCAGGCCCTGTCAGGTTCCACTATTGTATTTAGAAGTTTTAAGCCGGCTTTAGTTCGTGGGTATTTAGGAACTTACCAAGACACCATTGCAGGAACTTTTGCTGTGCCCATTTTTGATAAATTCTTTTCCGGAGAATTACTTTTTGAAAATCCTTACATAACCTCCACATTCGCTAATAGCTTTGGATTGTCCGCTCAATTTCTAAACAGTAATGATCTATATATATCCGGAAGTAATGCGCAGCGCGACCCCAATGATTCCGTGGTGATAGGAAGTTCTCTCAGAGGGGTTAATGTTACCGGCGCTCTCAGTCCCGGCGGTATACCTGCTATTACCACCGCTACCATTAGCGGGACTAATGATAATTTCCCCGCATTTCTTTCGGTTTTTCCGTCCAAAGTGCGGTACCAGATTCCACTTCGGGTCAATACAACCACACCCGTTTACAATCAGTTTATTGCGGATACCTCCCGTTTTGCAGGTGCTTTTGAATTTGGTCTCCCCTTGAGTTTTAAAACACAAAACCTATCTATTCGGGATACCTTGCCATTTAAAATGTCCAGTGACTCTTCTTTGGCTAAAATCGTGGATGGTAAGCTTATCACTTTTGTGAACAATGGTCTGCCTGTAGAGTTTTATTTCCAGGCTTATTTTTTAGATGACAATGGGGTAGTAGGGGATTCATTATTTGAATCCCAACAATTGGTTCAGCCGGCAACCATCTCTGGAAATGGCAGAATTAGCAGCCCCTCTCAGCAAAAATTTGTAACCAATCTCGATGTACTCAAAGCGGATAAAGTAAAAAAGATGCGACAAATTACCCCGGTATTTCGCGTTAGATCCATCCCTGAAGGAAGCTTTGTGAAGATTTACAATGATTTTAAACTAGATTTTAAAGTTGTTGGAGATTTGAGATTTAATTTATTGTCCGAAACCAATTAAACGGAGTTATGAAATTTAAATTGATTTGTGCCTTTGTGCTTTGGGTATTGTGTAATACTTATCTACCTGCACAAAATCGTCTGCACACGATTCAATCCTATAGAGGCTCCGTGGATGGCTCTTTGTTGTTGCCCTCCACATTAAATATGGGTCAAAATAAATGGCAATTATCCTCTTCCGGTCAATATTGGTTTGGAAACTCCTTTATTTCCAACAAGGGGATATACCAATTCTTCGATAAGTCGGCGGATATCTTAAGGCCGGACTTTAATCGGGCGATTGATAATCTCAAAGTAAGCAATGTATTTGGTACAGGGGTGGAGGCTCACACCGGTGTTGCTTTTCAGGTGCCCATTTATCATAACAATGTTAATTTTTCCATTGGGTGGGCAGAGCATCTCGGCATGAATTGGAATTTTTCTCGCAACATGCTCAGTTTGTTGTGGAAAGGAAATAAGCAATGGGCTGGGGAAAAAGTACGCCTGACGCCTTTTGCTGTAAATGCAGTGTGGTACAGGGAGTATTATGTAGGCTCCGCCATGGAGGTCTTTCGTAAAAAGGATTTATTCGTTCGTGCCGGTGCAAGAATGAAGTTTCTGCAAGGGATAGGTGGATTTCATATGCCCAAAGCAAACATAGATATGACTACAGCAGAGGATGGTCAATATCTTCTGTTTGAATATGATTATGACCTGAGATATGCCGTAAATACCAAAAAAGTTCCTGCGTTCAATCCATCAGGTGGTGGAAGTGCTGTGGATTTGGGACTTACAGTAGGGTTTCTGAAGAAATTTCAGGTAGATATGAGTTTGGTCGATTTGGGCGGGATTAATTTCAAAACCAATGCTTCGGTTGTTAGTAAAACCAGTTCGTTCCGTTATGAAGGACTCGATGTAAATCAATTGGTCGGTGTTTCAAGCACCATTTACCTGGATAGTCTATACAAGGCCTTAGGTTTTGATGCGCCAAAACCAGGTGCATTTCGCATGAATCTGGGTTCCCGATTTATCCTACAGGGAATGTATTCTTTAGGTCAGCAGACCGACTTGAAAGACAAAGGTCGTGTCTTTTTTACCTACATTCAGGGATTTCGGGAAATGCCTTTTGCTACCCGCAGACCCTATTTTGGAATGGGATATTCTAAGGCAGTATTCAAATGGCTTGAATTTGGATCCAATCTGGGCTACGGCGGATTTAATCGTTATGCCTTTGGGATGTTGCTTGGCTTGAAACTGGGCAGAACTCAAATGTCCCTTTCTTCTGAAAATATTCTGGGAGCCTTTATCCCCGGTATGGGAAGTGGTCTGGATTTTGGTGGGAATTTGATTTATAATTTCGGGCGTTACAAACACTAATGTTGGCGAGGTTTCTCTTCCTGTTTTCTATTGCTTTCTTCTCGGGTTTTTATTCTCAATTAAAAGCTCAGGCGCCTTTCTATGGAGATTGTGCGTTTCATGTGCGTGTATGCGGGGATACGATTTTTCCAATTGATGCCACTTCCGCGGGGATTCAGGATGTCCCTCCTCCCGGGTCATTAGGGAATCCTTCTCCCAATGCGGTGCCGCCTAGCACAAATGCCGGTTGCCTTCAGACCGGTGAAACCTTTCCGACCTGGATTCTTATCGAAATTCAATCCGGTGGTACTTTGGAATTTACTTTTGGAGCCAATGGTGCTCAGGCTGGTTTTTATGATTGGATCATGTATGATTTTACCAACATTACCTGTGCGGATATTGCGAATAACCTCGTTCCCCCCGTTCGATGCAATTGGAATGGAAGTCCTGTAGGTGGTACCGGCATGGTAGCAGCTTTGCCTGTAGGGGGCGATTCTTCAAATTATGAAGCGCCGCTTCAGGTGAATGCCTGTGATAAATTCATGATTGTTTTCAATAATTTTAGCTCTGTACAGGCCAATGTGCCGATGGAGTTTTTTGGTTCTGCGAATGTTTGTCAGCCTGTTTATCCGGTAGATATTTCTCCTTTGCCTATTACCATTTGTGTAGGCGACTCTGCTCAATTAAATGTAGGTTCCGGGGCCAGTTATTCCTGGACGCCTGTTCAGGGACTCTCCGATCCCAATAGCCCTAATCCCAAAGCCTCTCCGGATAGTACCACTACTTATATCTGTCGAACTTTTGTTCCTTGTCCCTTTTTTGAAAAATTTGATACGGTCACTGTGGCCGTTCGTTATGGAGGTCAAATCACGGCTTTCCCGGATACATTTTTTTGTGAAGGCTCAGGTGGCGTGCAGATTGGTGCCACTGTTTCAGGTGGTGTTGCGCCTTTTACCTATGTTTGGTCTCCCAATAACGGAAGTCTGAATGATGTCAATTCCCTGATTACAATTGCCAATCCTGCTGTTGATACAAGATATTATGTGTACGCCGTTGGATTTGATGGATGTGAAACAAATATTGATTCCATAGATGTTCGCATTGAACCTTTACCAGTGGTAGATGCAGGTTTGGATTTGGAGTTTTGTGAAGATGCGCCCGGTGTATTTTTACAGGGCAGTATCGTCAATGTAAGTGGGACTTATTCCCTGCAATGGCTGCCGTCCACAGGCTTGTATTGTGATACCTGTTTGGTAACCTATGCCCAGCCGGGAAGCACCACTGCTTATACCCTCCGAGCGACCTCTTTGGTCACAGGTTGTTCCTCAGATTCTACCACTTTAAATACGCTTAGTTCTGCATTGGTCATCGTAAAGCCCAGACCCGATGCCTATGCCGGTGCGGATACCTTAATCTGTCAGGGCGATTCGGCTCAATTATATGGGGTCTTTACAGGCGCGGGTCCCGTCTATACTTTTGAATGGGCCCCTCCGCATGGTATTGCAGTTCCGAATATCGTTAATCCTAAAGCGTCTCCTGCCTACACCACGCCTTATTACTTAGTGGTGACTTCCAATGGGTGTGAAAGTATTGCGGATACGATGATGGTGGTGGTTAGACCTATTCCAATTGTATCCGGGGGGAATACAAAAAACATCTGTGAGGGTGATAGCATCCAACTGGATGCTCAGGTGCAACAAGGCATTGCTCAGGCTTTCAGGTGGACGCCCGGCAGTGGGTTAAGTGATAGCACGGCATTTCAGCCCTTGGCTTCTCCTGCAACCTCCACCACTTATACCTTAAGAGCCTACAATGGACCTTGCCCCTCTCTGCCTGTTGACATATTGGTTTCCGTTCACCCGGTGCCGATTGCCTTTCTGCCTAACGACACTACTTTATGTTCTACCGATGATAGTTTAAGAATTACAGCCACAGTTACCGGCGGGACTCAGCCCTTTAGCATGAATTGGTTTCCTGTGAGTGGGTTAGGTAATCCATTCTCTATTTCGACAAACGCGAAGCCTTCTGTAACTACGCTGTATTACTATCAGGTTTCGAGTGGCAGTGGCCCTACCTTATGCGCCACGACAGATTCCATATTGGTAAGCATCGTGCCCGGTGTTGTTGCAAATCTTGTAGCAGATACCGGGATCATTTGTCCCGGAAAACAAGTGCAATTGCAAGCTTCGGGTGGGGTAGGCAATGCAACTTTTATCTGGAGTCCTTCCATAGGAATAAGCAACCCCAATTCCCCTGTGACATTTGCAGCTCCTGATACCACCACACAATATACCGTCATGGTGAGTGAAGGCTTGTGCAGGGATTCCGCAAAGTGGACCATTGAAGTGCATCCAAATCCTCGCGCCGGCTTTACCCTGAGTCAGGTTCAGGGCTGCGGGCCATTGGAGGTTCA
This sequence comes from Bacteroidota bacterium, assembly GCA_947459115.1. Classification (GTDB taxonomy): domain Bacteria; phylum Bacteroidota; class Bacteroidia; order J057; family RFSG01; genus CANHCC01. Next base: position 12,317 of record CANHCC010000057.1, read on the forward strand.
AACCTCTAATCTGTCCGGAAATGGGCTGAGTTATACCTGGGATTTTGGAGATGGCTCTCCTCAGAGCAATGAGCGAAATCCCAAACATGTGTATTCGGCAGAAGGGGCGTTCGAAGTATCTCTTGTGGTAAGAGGCGTTGGAGGGTGTCTTGACACTTTTACTTATCCCATGCCGGTTCAAGTCTCTAAAGATTTATTGGTGGATTTTACTTCGGATCCTCCGTATCCGGTGGAAATCGCAGGGCCGGAAGCTGAAATTTATTTCCGAAATAAATCTAAAGGTGCCACTGTGTATCATTGGGATTTTGGAGATGGGGGGATATCTGCAGAGCAGGATCCTATCTACCGGTATCGGAATCCCGGAAAATATATGGTCACGCTGACTGCCGGGAATGGTAAAGGATGTCAGCAGGCGCTGAGTAAAGGGCCAATTGAGGTGGTGATGCCTGTGTTTTCAGTTCCCAATGTGTTTACACCGAATGCGGATGGGATACATGATGTATTCCGGGTAGAATACAACGGGGATGAATTGTTTCATTTCCAAATTTTCGATCGTTGGGGTAATAAACAATTTGATACCCGCAACAAAGAGCAGGGTTGGGATGGGAAGGACCTGAATGGGAATGCTTGCATCGAGGGGACTTATTATTACTCTATCCGTATAGGTAGCCGAAATTACAGCGGAGTGGTTAATTTAATCCGTTGAGACAAGGATAGGATCAGGTGAAAGCCTGAATGTATAAGTTTATTCCGTAGTTAATCACTCGGAATATGAAAACGATCTATCCATATCTTCTCTTTTTCTTATTATTATTCGGAATTTCCAAATCAGGGCTGTATGCTCAATGCCCTACGAATATTGGGTTTGAAGAGAATAGTTTTAATCAATGGACAGGATTTACCAATGGAGGGAATTGTAACACTTACCCTTGTGCGATCAATATTCCTGGAATTGTGCCAGGGAGACATACTATAACCTCTGTTGTAAATGGTAATGACCCTATTGTGACTGTAATTCCTCAGGTATGTCCATTTCCTGGATTTGGGAATTATTCTGTTAGGTTAGGCAATTCAGGCATCGGGTGGCAGGCAGAAAGGCTGGTAACCAGTATGTTTGTTACAGCAAATAATTCGTCGATAATTTATGCTTTTGCAGCAATATTAAATGAACCTGCTAATGCTCCTCATGCCGCAAACGAATCCTCTCGTTTCTCCATTAATATTAGTGATGTTAATGGAAATTCACTGCCCTGTGGTTCTTATACCTATATCATCGGTCAACAAATTCCTTTTCAGCGTCTAAGTTCTTCTGTCGTGTATCGCAATTGGTCCACCTTTGCAGTGGATCTTACACCCTATATTGGGCAAACCATTAATGTGGAATTTATGACTGGTGATTGTGGTCAGGGCGGTCATTATGGATATGCTTATTATGATGTGCGCTGTGATATTTTCCAGATTGCCACGCGCTATTGCCCCGGAGATTTGACGGTTCAGATGGTAGCTCCGGCTGGTTTTCAAAGTTATTTATGGCAGCCTTCGGGTAATACTACTCAAACGCTTATTGTTACCAATCCTTTAGTGGATACCATTCATAGTGTTACGCTGACACCGTTTAACGGAAGTCAGTGCAACATCACCATCCGGGATACCATCCGTCGGATGGATATCACCAGTTCCTTTACCCCTATCACCTGCTTTGGAGGATCCAATGGTACGGGAACGGGTATATCAATTAACGGAACGCCTTTCTTTAGTTATCAATGGTCCACGAGTCCTGTGCAGACGACGCAAACGGCAACGGGCCTCGGCGTTGGATCTTATGTAGTGGCGATAACGGATGCGACGGGTTGTACCCTTCTGGATACGGTAACGATTCCCTCGCCGCCACCAGGGATGACGATCACGCGAACAACAACAAATGTTACCTGTTTTGGCGCCTCTAATGGAACAGCCGGGGTAACGGTTTCCGGAGGTAATCCGGGCTATACTTATAGCTGGAATAGTTCACCGGTTCAAACGACAGCAGTGGCCACGGGTCTTCCCCGAGGAACTTATACCGTGGTCGTAACAGATCAGTTAGGATGTGAGTTAAGAGATTCTTCCTTTGTGGTTGGCCAGCCGCCTCAATTAACTTCGAATCCAACGGCAACTGCAGTGAGTTGTTTCGGCGCCTCTACGGGTACAGCGACCGCTATAGCAAGTGGTGGTACGCCTTTGTATCAATATTCGTGGAATACCAATCCGGTTCAGACTACCATGACTGCAACAGGTTTGCCTTTTGGAACCTACACAGTTTCGATAACGGATGCGAACTTTTGTTCGATCACCCGAACGGTGAGTAATACAC
>CANHCC010000058.1 GCA_947459115.1 Bacteroidota bacterium
CCTTTTTCTATGGGGCTCAGCATAGCCTAAACCGGTTGCAGGTAAAATAATTTAATATCCATGGGCATATCGTCCGAGATTAAGCTCCGGCAAATTAATTTTTGCCAGAGTCATATAACACCTCTGGAGTTTTATTTTCTGAAACAATCATAATTTTTACAATTCTATTTGTACTGCTCAACTTTTATTTGTGTAAATAAATCACTCATAATACATACCAATCCCTGATCCGAGATGTTTATCACATGTACTGAACTCGAAAAATCAAACTGGCATAAATCCTTTGATTATATAGGGAGCAAGCGCAGGCAGAGGGAGGATTTTGGTCATAAAGAATATCCCCAAACAGTTTAATTCAATTTTGGAAGCACGATAGAACAGTCTGCAATTATCAAGCAAGGATATAATAACCAGCAAATTATTGTTGCCTTGAATGTACTGGCAGGATTCAATATTCAACCCCAGGAAATGCTTAGCATCCTTAATGAGATTGAGGCATGCTCTGAAGGCATACAACGCTTAAATACTTTCATGGGTAATGATTTCCGTGCGTCACGCGTCGCCGTGCGTTACACCTCTCTTTAACGACTCGTGCGTCACGCCCCCAGATTTTCTCAAGCATACCAGATTTTATCCGGACCAATGAAATACCCTCAACTTACTGGAACAAATAATTACAAAGTTAAGCTATATTGTTGTCGTTTATAGTGTTAATAAGGGGAGATAACTCGTAGAGTTATCCTCCTTATTAACACTCTTTTCTTTTTTGCTCCTTTTTTCTTTTGTGAACATGTTGATATCTACGCGGCTGATGGGATTTGATAAAGTTCTGATGGCTTCTTTCGGTCGATTCCCTGGTGACTCTTTTTGAAATTATATTTTTCAAAGAACGCTTTCAGTCCATCTTCCAAGGCATATCCATCTTTGGGTGGATGTAAATATACAAAATCATATTTTACAGTTCTCCATAACCTTTCAATGAATGCATTGTCGGTTGCTCGCCCCTTTCCATCCATGCTTATTTGGATTTCTCTATTCTTGAGTTCCTCTATCCATGATTCGCAGGTAAATTGAGATCCTTGGTCTGAGTTGACAATCTCTGGTTTACCATAGCGTTTTATAGCCTCTCTTACTACCTCTATGCAGTTTTCTCCTGTCAGACTATTGCTTACCTTCCATCCTACAACAAAGCGGCTGTAATGGTCGATTATAGCTGTCAAATAAAGAAATCCTTTTTGCATGGGAATATAGGTGATATCTATCCCCCAGACCTGATTAGGGCGGTTAACGGACAGGTTTCTCAGAAGATAGGGGCGAATGTACTTTGCCTTGCCTAACTTGCTAAGATTAGGCCCAGGATACACACATTGAATACCCATTAACCGTATCAACCTTCTGACTTTGGATTCACTTACGGAATAGCCAATATCCCTCAAATAATCCTGAGTCCTTAAGACACCATGTGTAGGTTCTGCCAGATGATGTTCATCAATCTTTTTCATGATTTCCAGATTTAATTCGCTTTCACCAACAGACTTGTAATACATTGAGCTTAAATTGATTGACAGCAGTTTGCATTGCCTGCGTATACTCAACTGATGATTCGGTTCTACCAACTCTTTTCTGTCCTTCAAAGGCCGATTTTTCGCAAGCTTTTTTTTAGAAAGTCATTTTCCATTTCCAGCTGTCCGATTTTCGCGTAAAGACTGTTCGCATCCATATTCTCGGTGCTCTTACCTGAATGATCCTTTTCAAAGAATTTTTCAGGATTCTTCACAAATTCCTTTTTCCAATTGCTGATCATGGTTTGATGAACTTCGAACCGAACTGCCAGCTGAGCCAGTGTTTCGCGTTCCTTCAGAGCTTCAAGAACTACCTTGAATTTGAACTCCGGACTGAATTTTCTTCTTGTGTTTGACATGGTACTACGGTTTTATAAAGTTAAAGCTTTTTAAGCTTAACTACCGTTCCTGTTTTCTGGGGGTATTACAGTCCCTAAACGCTCCCCTAAATGACTTATAACCCAATGTCCTCTAATACCCCATTCACTGCTGAACCCCTAAATGAAAATACGTGGCCTTTGTTCGAAGACCTGATGGGTCCGAAAGGCGGATGCGGGGGATGCTGGTGCATGAATTATCGTTGTGAGAAGCGGGATTTTGAAGCGGGATTTTGAAGCGGGAAAAGCGGGCATGAATCGAACGCGTCTTCAGGCATTGGTAGCGCAGGGGCAACCGGTTGGGGTCTTGTTACTGCTGGATCAGAAAGCGGTAGGCTGGATTTCGGTGGCGCCCAGAACGGCGTTTCCCCGGCTTGGAAAATCACGGGTACTTCGGTCCGGACTTTCCGGTAAGGGCTGGTCTATTACCTGCCTGTTTGTGCGACAGGCGTTTCGGGGTCAACATCTTGGAAAAGTCTTGGTACAGGAGGCTTGTCGGTATGCGTTTCTGCATGGCGCGGAATGGGTGGAAGGATTCCCCACCCGTCCGGGCGGGAAAACATTGCCGCCCCCTTTTCTCTGGAAGGGCTTGCCGAGTATGTTTTTAAGCAATTGCTTTGAATTGTTGACGCCCGAAAGCCAACATCAATGGGTCGTCGTCAAGAAGGCTCTCTCCTGATGTTTTCCGGACAAAGGGGCCGGGGCTTTTTTTTAATTGCTCTGATAGCGATTTTGAAGAATCTGAATAAACTCCTGGAGTAAGGGCTCTTCCAATTTAAGATTGTTGGGTTTGATTACGGTATCTTCCAACAGTCGATTGGCTTTCTCCATGGTATCGAGGGTGTTCACTTCCTGTACAAAAGACCGGAACTGTACATTGTTGCCCAGAAATATTTTCTGGGAAAACTGAAATTGTTTGTGAATGGGGATATTGTCCAGACTGATGTGGGTGGTTCTGGCGGGAGCCGGCGGCGTGGCGTTTTGCTGAAATAAATCTGCCAGAGTTTTGGGCTTTTCCGGTTCGTCTGTAGGTGGGATGTCTTGGGCTTCTATCTCTGCTGTGTTCTCAGAAGAATGGTCCGCTACAGGCGTTTCTGCCTGAGGGCTGGGAATTTCTTCTTGTGGCATAAAGGGAACATTCTCCACAGCCTCCGGTTCTGATGCCTGTGTCACGGGGATTTCCGGTTCCGGGTTGGCCTCAGGCTCGGGTGTTTGCACAACAAAGTCTGAAGCTGAAGGCAAGTGATCTGTATCGGACAAGGGGGTTGCCGGCTCGGCTTCCAAGGTAGTTTCCTGGAGCACCAATTCTTCCTGGATTTCGTCAGAGACTGTAAACTCAGCATCGGAGATTATAGGGATAACGCCCTCTTCTCTTCCGGACCCTGGAGGAAGCTCCGGCATCGGAATACTACCATCGGCAGTGCGTGCAACTTCGAAAAGATCTTTATCGGTGAGGCGTTTGAATAATTCCCGACGATAGGTTTCCAGGCTTTGACCCTTGCGGGCTGCCAGTTCTTCAGCTTTGGCGAATTTTTCCAGGAAGACTGCTTTGCGCACCAGGGGCATGTGTTGCTGCTGATGATAAAGGATAATGCCCTGAAGGATGAAATCAAAGTAGGAAAAGTGGGTGGCATTTTTTTCCATCAATACCAATCCCACATTGTCTTTGGCAGCAAAATAGAAGCTGTCAAAAGTTTCTTCCGGAGACAACAAAAGCGAAATACAATTAAAAATTGCTTTCTCAACGAAAGGCCTAAAGTCCTGCTCCCGAATGGAAATGTGAGCAGAGACGACACTTAAAAAATTGGATAAGGCTTTGCGGACTTCCTCATGCTGGAAGTCATAATGTGGGTGCTGAAGGGAGGATTGATATTTATTCCAGTTTTGATGGAGTTGAAAGAAGATGAATTTATTAATCTGGGAATTGTCGCAAAAGTGGAGAATTTCAGGGCCTTTAATGACCTTTTTATTGCCCGAAAAAAAGAGACGCATGTATTTTTCGGTCAATTGATTTATGAGAATATTCTGCTCTTCGGCAGCAATAAACAGTGGTTTCATGTATTGCAGTTTGTGGCGAAATTAATATTAAATCAGGCAAAAAGGCGCAATATGAGGCGGGAGTTTATCCCCGTTTTTTGTTAAATGTGGATAAGCACAAATTAGGATTTGTTTGCACTGAGAATACCAATACTTTTGATACCGAAACAGAATAGCGCCACATATGTTTATCGAACACAATCAGAACCCCAGAAATGCCGGATGGATAGAAGTGATTTGCGGGAGTATGTTTTCCGGAAAAACCGAAGAACTCATTCGTCGTTTGAGAAGGGCTCAGATTGCGAGTCAGAAGGTGGAGATTTTTAAACCCTCCGTAGATACGCGGTATTCTGAGCATGAGGTAGTGTCCCATAATCACACCAGCATCCCTTCCACACCTGTGCCGGCTTCACAAAATATATTGTTGCTGACCAGTGAAGTGGATGTCGTTGGAATAGACGAAGCCCAATTTTTTGACTCGGAAATTGTGGAGGTGGTGCAGACCTTGGCGAATCGGGGACTGAGGGTAATTGTGGCAGGATTGGATATGGATTATACGGGTAAACCTTTTGGTCCCATGCCTTCTCTGCTGGCCCATGCGGAGTTCATTACCAAGGTTCATGCGATCTGTATGAAATGCGGCTCCATTGCAAATCATAGTTTTCGGAAAGTACCTAAAGCAGGTCAGGTATTCTTAGGGGAGAAAGAGGCTTATGAGGCTCGATGCAGAGCCTGCTTTCTGGACGGGATGCAAGAGCAGGGACATATTATGATGCCTGAATAATGGCCCAGCATTCTAAAGATATCCATCGGGCATTTTTCCATTCACAGGCATTTTGAATGCCTTCGACCTGCCAACCGGCATTGTCAAACATTTTACGACAGGCGAGATTTTCTAATTCCACCTTGGCTTCCAGGCGGTGCAAGTTTAGGTATTGAAAGGCATAATCCGTAATCGCTGACACCACCCCTGTCCCCAACCCTTTACCACCAAAGGATTTCAAAATCCAAATACCCAGTTCCGCTTTCCGATGCAGGGGGTGAATGTCATATATTCCCAAAACACCGATACCGGAATCTTCCAAATCTATAACCCAAAAATGACCGGTTCCCGCTTCTTGATGCATACGATACCACTCGAATTGTGCCTGAGCAGCTTCAGCATCCGCATAAGACACGCCGTAATACTGCATCAAGTCAGAATCTGTCATACCCTGAATAATAAGTGCTTCATCCTGGGGCAGGGACAAGGGCCGAAGGCGAAGACCAGTCCTGATAGGAATAAATGAATTGGGAGAACTCAATTGGTAAATAAAATGCCAAGGCCTAAAGCCTGAGTATATTGTACGCTTCTGTCCATGTCTTTATCATAGAGTACCGTGCCACTCAGGTTGACATTTACGAATTTATTGACTTTAGCAGTCAAAGACACATCCCAACGATAGTCGGCCGTATTAAGCGTTTCATAGTTATAAAACAGGCTAAAGCGGGATTTCAAAAAGAGATTTTTCATCACCTCTTTATCTACATCCACAATAAAGAGCATGGCCATTTCCATCCTGGCTTTTTTTCCGATTTCTACCCCGTAATTAGAGGGGGTATTGCGATATAAGGTTGTATCGGTAACAAAGGTTTGACGAAGGGTCCCAAGGCCGGCTCTTGCAGAAAGCCATTTAGCGGGCTTATATTCAATCCCCAGGGATTGAGTAAAGAAAGCAGGGTTCATGAATTTGGAGATAAGGATACTTCTCTCCATACCGCCGTCCTCTTTGGTATATTCAAACCCAGCATCAAATTGAGACTGGAAGTTCAGTGAGCCAAATAAATACCAATGAGGTTTAAGTTTATAGCCGAATTTTTGGTCAGAGAAAATCCGGTCATTGGTTTTTCGAATATCCTGTCCCTGGTTTTGAACGGTGCCATAAATGGCTTGAATGTCGCTGGTAAATTCTATCTTTTTGAAAGAATAAATAATCTTATCGTTGAGCAGAGCACCGATGGCGACAGAGTTAGTCCCCCCCGCCTTCCAATTGGAGCTGAAGTTTGCCTGATTCAAATTAAGGCCTGCCTGAATAGAATGTATAAACACAGGGGTATCGGATTTGACCTTTTCTTCAATGACAGGTTTAACGAAATCCATATTAACATCTTGAGCAAACAAGGAGGACAGAGTTAAGAACGCGGTAAGGAGTAAGTGTTTTGTCATAAGATAGATTGAGGGGGCAAAGTTAGGTGTATGGGAAGAATTCCCCAATGTGGGGCGGATGGCTCGAAGCGTTTTTTGTCAATTGGGCTTGCACCAAGCAGAGGCTTGCACCAAGCGGGGGCTTGCACCAAGCGGGGGAAAATAAAACAAAAAAGGCGTCAACTTGTGACGCCTTTTTTTGCTCCCCCTCCTGGGCTTGAACCAGGGACCTACTGATTAACAGTCAGCCGCTCTAACCAACTGAGCTAAGGAGGAATTTACCAACAGGATTACGCCTGATTGGAGTGCAAATATATCAGATTATTTTTTTTCCTGCAAAAAGTTCTGTTTGATAATCTTCCAATTTTTTGATTATCAGACAGAAATTCCTGATTCCATCCCAGGAATACTGCCGGAATTGATCCAAAAATACAATCCAACCGGGATTAAAAGGCAGGCAATCCAAAAAATCAGAATGGCTACTCTGCTTATCCAGGAGAGCTTTTGTTCGGGTTCCGGTTGCAATAGATTTCTGACAAGAATGGCGGTAACGGCAGGTGGCAGATCATTGCCCCCGGGCATCCGAGTTCTTAAGACTGCATCCATTCTCCAAAAGTCTCTGTCGGTAAGTTGGTCATAAGATGCACGAAGATTTAAGCCTGCCTGTGTCATCCATTTGCGCATTTTCTGATTTTTCAGATTTTTTCGCACTTGAAGAACAATAAAGACAGCAATTAAAAGCGCCGGTAGGGATTGTAAGACCCAGGCCAGCAGTGCAATCATCACAATGGAGAGGGAAAGAAAAACAATTTCCAGGTATCCTTTCCCTTTGGTGAACATGATCTCTATCAGCCTGCCCCCATCCAAAGGCAATATGGGCAATAGATTAAGAATATTTAAAGAAAGAAACACTTCAGGCAACATATGCAATTGCGCAAAGCCCATCACATGCTCCAGGTAAAGAAAGCCCAAGCCAATTAGAATCCCAGGCACCGGACCTGCCAGAACCGTTACCACAGATTGTCCTTCGGAGGCTTCGTCTTTTTCACCGGAGACAAATGCACCAAACAGCGGAACAAAAAACATATTGACATTCTTATAACCGAATTGTTTCATGGCCATGAAATGTCCCATTTCATGAATAATTAAGACCAACAGAATGACAAAAATCATTCTCAATTCCATACCCATCAAAAGGAATAGCCCCACAAAAAGCACGAGGCTAATGACACTTCCCTGGAGGTTCGGTGAGGATTCTCCAAACCGGGGTTTGGGAGGATAATTTTGAACAGGCTCTTCTGTAAATTCTAATTCAGACATCTTGTAAAATTAATGAGGATTTTTGGGTTTCAGCTTTGCGTTTGTCGTCGGCCGAAATCCAAGTGAAACGGAGTTGATACAATATCTAAGTCCGGTAGGTTGTGGCCCATCCGGAAAGACATGCCCCAGGTGACCGCCACAGTTGGCGCATTGTACCTCAATTCGGTGCATACCATGAGAAAAATCTTCAACCTCACGGATTCCGGTTTTATGGATGGCCTGATAAAAACTTGGCCACCCACAGCCTGCATCAAATTTTGTATCGGATTTAAACAACTCCGAGTCACACCCCTTACACACATACACACCTGCTTCCCAATGATCTTCGTACTCGCCTGTGTAAGGCCTTTCCGTTCCCTTTTGACGCAATACTTCAAAAGCTTCAGGACTGAGACGAGCTTTCCATTCTGCTTCACTTAGAGGCAATGCCACCCGAGCAACCTTTGAACTCGCAGGTTGCTGTCCACAAGCGGAATTGGTACAAGCAATCCCAATCCACAACAGGAAATGTATGCAATAAGACAAATGGGAAAAAGAATGAAAATACATAATTCAGAGGGAATTGATTCTGGTATTTCGGACATGAAAGCATCAAACACGATTTTAACGCCGAATGAGCCATTAAAATTTCGTATTTTTGATTTTGCTGTTGAATAAGAAAAATGGATAGACGATCTTTTTTGGTTAAATCCTCTTTGGCGAGTGCCGGAGGAATGTTGTGGCTTCAGTCTAATATGCTGAGTGCGCGTGGGGGAGAAGAGGAGTTTCAGGTTTATGTTGCGGAAGCCCCCCCTTATGCCCTCGATGCCCTGGAGCCTTTCATAGACCAGAAAACCATGGAGATTCACTTTAATTTTCATCACAAGGCTTACACTAAAAATCTAAATACTGCTTTACAATCCAGTGCAGAACAATACAGAAAATGGCCTTTGGAAAAATTGTTTGCAGAAATGGATCGTTTGCCGGATCCCCTAAAAACCGCTATTCGAAACCAGGGAGGTGGTCACTGGAATCACAATTTCTTCTGGAAGTGCATGATTGCGCCTCCTCAGGCAAAGGCCCCACAAGGTAAATTGGCCGACCTGATAAGCCGGGATTTAGGAGGACTGGACAATTTCAAAAAAGAATTAACAACTTCAGCCCTGTCGGTTTTTGGCTCTGGCTGGGTCTGGCTGGTTTGGAATGGGGTCAAGATTGAAATTCTGAAAACGCCAAATCAAGAAAACCCCTTGATGAATCGCCCGGAAAACAATCTGTTTCCCTTGCTTGGCATAGATGTCTGGGAACATGCCTATTATTTGAAATGTCAGAACAGAAGGGCTGAATACCTTGAAAACTTCTGGAAGGTAATCAACTGGGATTTCGTCGCCTCCAATTTACCTGCTTAATTATGAATCCAATAAAAGGCATTCCATCTCTTCTCACTAGCTTGAATTTACTGTGTGGTCTATTTGCCATCTTATTCGCTTTCAAAGAAGAGTTCTACACGGCGGGCCTATTTGTCGTGGTTGCGGGCATTTTGGATTTTTTTGATGGCTTTGTGGCCAGGATGCTAAAGGCTACTTCTGCATTTGGTCGGGAGCTGGACTCTCTGGCAGATGTAGTGACTTTTGGAGTAGCACCAGCCTTTATCGTTTATTGCTTTGACATGTCCCTCCATGACCCCATATATGTGGAGGATGTCGCCCTACCTTACCAGGGGGCATATGCAGCATTTTTGATTCCAGTTTTTTCTGCCCTTCGACTTGCGAGATTTAACATAGACCGTAAGCAGAAGTCTGGATTTCTAGGTGTGCCAACACCGGCGAATGCCTTATTTTTCATCGGGCTTCCCATTATCTGGTCACAGTATCCTGAATCCATGCCGGCAGTCTGGATTCAAAGAATATATGCCCTACCCGCGCTAGCCGTTTTGTTTTCGCTTTTAATGGTCATTCCTCTGCCTTTGATTGCGTTAAAGTTTTCAAATGGATTTGGACTAAGGGAGAACATATTTAAATACCTGCTGATCGGCTCTTCGGCAATTTTATTAATCCTTTGGCGGGAATCTGCTTTGCCTGCTGTCATTCTGCTTTATATTTTTATTTCCCTAATCGCACAGTTATTTCAATCTTTTAAAAAATCATGAGGTTTTCGGTTATCGTTCATGTCATGCCCCGAATGGGAATTTTAGATCCTCAGGGAAAAGCAACAGAGGCAGGCCTACACCAATTAGGCTTTGATCGTATTGAAAAAGTGCGAATTGGAAAACAAATACAATTTGAACTGGAAGCAGAAAGCGAGCAAGAAGCCACTGAAAAAACCGAAGGTGCCTGCAAAAAACTACTGGCGAATCTGATTATGGAATCTTATACTTTTGAAATCCAAGCTTTGCCCAAGGGTTGAAAAGCTTTAGGATTTGTGGGTCTTCAGCCGTTTTTTCAAAAACAAGACACCAATTAATAAAATAAACCCTGCGAGGGTGACATAAATCATGGTCCAAATTCCGGAGTAAATCAGTTCCAGATTTCTTTTGGGTTCATGTCCTTCGCCTAATTCTTTTGGAATCAATTCACCCAAAATAATTTTGCGTGTTTTTTGACAGGCGTCTGTTTTGATGCTCCTTGCCCGAAATGCATACACCAGGTAAAGGCTGTCTTTTTCAAACGGAAATCCACAGGTCTTTCCCGGCCATGGGGTTGACACCACGGTTACCGGATCGGTTTCCCCCTGATAAATACGGCTTACGCCCATTGTGATTTTGAGGCCGGAGGCCACATGATTCGAACTAATGTCGAGCACCTTTCCTTGAAAAATTAGCGTATCCCCTTTCAGTGCTGTGGCCGGACATTGACAGACATCCTTTGACCCAATCAAAGACCCCCCCGAACCTAACAGTAATACCGTGAGAAAGAATTTATAAAAAGGCATGGGCCGTGAGAGGATTAATTTCAGGCTTCGTCCAATTGGTAAATACTATCAAGTTGCCTGGCCTCTTCGGCATAATCCATACCGAATCCAACGACAAATTCATTAGCTATTTCGAAGCCCTTGTATTCCGGGGCAAGGTTACCTTTAAAATTTCCGGGTTTGAACAAGAGGGTCGCAATGGCTGCGGATGCCACCTGACGGGAGCTCAAATCCTTTCGAAGGTATTCAAGCGTCAATCCAGAATCCACGATATCTTCTACTACAAGCACATGCTTTCCGCTTAAGTCCTGGCCTGTACTGACGAGTTCCTGTATTTTGCCTGAAGACTCCGTGCCTGCACCGTAGGAGGACAAACGAATAAAATCCAGACGAATTCTCAGGTGCATTTTCCGAATTAAATCTGCAGCAAAAGGCATAGCGCCTTTTAAAACACAAAGCACCACGAGTTCTTTCCCCTCATAATCCTGATCGATTTGCTTTGCAAGTTCAGCGATTCTTGCATCAATCACTTCCTTGCTGAGCATTTTTTTAAAAACTTTGTCTTTGACGGTGACTTTGGTATCCATGAAATTGCGATTTAATCCTGCAAACTTAGTAAAATTAACCCCTCAGACGAAGAGTTAATTAGGAATGATATATTTGTAGAAGGGAATGAAAGTACAAGGTAAAATATTTTTGATCGTCCTCTTGCTCTTCTGCAGCAGATTGGCAATCGCACAAAACAAAAGTGAGGCAACAGCCTGGTATATACCGCATGGCGCCGGGGTCAGCCCGGGTCAGTTCAGTTACCACAGTATTTCTGAAGACCCCCGCCAAAGACTTTGGGGATACATGCTGGGTGGGAGAGGTTTATTGTTTTGGGAAACCGATTTGATCCGGTTCGGACCTGTCTTTTTTTCGGGAACCACTCGGTTTCAGGATCAACCGAATGTGGGAAAAGGTTTATTCCCTGATGCTTGCGTGGATTGTTATTACTTTACAGGACAGAGAAAGGAAACCGGAGGGGGAGGGATGATAGAGACGAATCTGGATATTAACCGGGGTTTATGGTCTTTTTTCAGACCTTTATTTGGCTCTGAAATCACATGTGTTCAAATAAATCAGCGCATTCAAAGTGTTTACTTTCAGAATGGCCGCATTAAAATGCCCTCTCCCATAGATTATACCGGACACCGAAAATTCTATGAATTCAGGATAGGGTTCTACCTGGGGGCAGAATCCAAGTTTAATGACTTTATTTCTATGAGAGTTACCACCTCCCTGGATCTGGCAGCGCGCAATTGGATGGTATTACCTGTTGGCTCTTATGTGTTTTTGCCCATCCCTATTGAGGGAACCAACTTGAGACTCGCACCGCTTCATTCGTTGATGGTGGTGGTAAGATTAAGATAAGAGGGTAAAGGGGTAAGCTGCTTACCCTAATAGACTACTCCCCTGGACTGCAAATACGCCCGTGCTTCCTGATGGCCGTTTTGAGCCGCTTTCACAAACCAAATATCCGCTTCGGTCTGAGGCCTACCGGATTTTAGCAAGGCATTACCAAGATTCACCATGGCCACGGCATAATCTGATTTAATTTCCAACGCCTTTTGGTAATAATAAATAGCAGAATCCATCTTACCGGTTTTATCTAAAGCATACCCTACATTATTATATAACTCCACTTTCCCGGGATTTAAAGACAAGGCAATCTGATAATGATACAAGGCACTATCGGTCTTTTCGATTTTCTCGTACCCCACCCCCAGATTGTTGTGGGCCTCTACATGATTCGGATTTAATCGAACCGCTTGCAATAAGGCATCAATCGCTAATCGATATTGTTTTAAATATTGTAACGAAACCCCCAGATTCGTCCATGCATCAGAATAATCCGGCCTCGCTTGTATCGCTTTTTGGTATGCCTCTATGGCTTTGGGATAATCGCCCCGATCGTTCATATAAATATTCCCCATGTTGTAGTGTCCCACAGCTACCTGAGGATATTTCTTTACCACATCTGCAAACAAGGTCAGCGTATCTTTCCAAACCCCTACCCGTTCTCGTGCAGGATATATCATCCCTAAACCGGGCAAACATAAAAACCAAAGAAATACAGGTGGAAGTGTTTGGATTTTATACTGAAAGAATAAAAACAATCCTAAAAACAAAGGAATAGAGGAAACATAAAAATACCGATCGGCTGTAATGGCATTGCCAACCGGAAGAATTTGCAAAACCGGCAACAAACAAAAACCATAAGCAACAAAAGCAAATACAAGCCATTTGTATCTTCGAAATTTATACAGCCCCAATGCCAGTGACCCTAGAAAAGGCAAGGAAATAATAAATTGCCATGGTAAAAATCCGGAGATTTTTAATGGGTATGGATAAACTGCCGATAAATCCAAAGGCAAAACCATTTTCCAGAGATAAAAAGCAAAACCATAAAACGGAAAAATAATTTTATCCAACACGGTGTAATCCGTACTCTGACGAATTGCCCCAACCGTTTCCTGAGCCCAGATGGCCAGGCAGGCAAATACAATCGAGACAATAAAAAATGGAACAAGTTTTAGAATTTCGGATTTTCTAACATCCTTAGGCGTAAACAACGCAACCTCAGTTAATAAAACAAAAGGCAACACGATGGCCATGCCTTTAGATAGACAAGAGGCCAGAAAAAAAGTTAATGACAGGCCCAAAGATATTGGAAGCTTCCAGTTTAATGGATTTTTCCAACAGATCCAGGCCATTAAAAAAAAGGCCGTGTACAATACATCTTTCCTTTCCGAAATCCAGGCTACTGATTCCACATGTAGGGGATGAACACCAAACAATAAGGCGGCAGCAATTGCCACTAAAACCTGACTACGATACGAAAGAAATAAAATGAATAGAAGAAGGGTATTTACCAAATGTAAATATATATTCCAATCATGAAAAGGCTTAGGACTTAAGGCCCCCGGAACTAAATTCCATTTAAAAGAAAGTAAGGTTAAGGGATGATAATTTCCGGCGACCGTTGCTTTAAAAATCTCGGAGAGACCTGAGGATAAAAGCTTGGTATTTTCGACGATATATTTGTCATCGTCCCATAAAAGAAAACCAAAACCTGAAGCGGGTGCATAAATCCAATAGATAATACCTATTACAGGGAGAATCAACAACCAAAGCGGAGTAAGGCCTTTTGCAGCATTTCCGGCTCGTGGATCATTAGATCGTTTATTATCTTTTGAAGTTATTCCGGATTTTTGCTGCATAGCCTATTTATTCATACCGGGTAGGGGTGCCGCATCGTCCCAGGAAATATTCGAACGGCGCAAAGCCTCCTGGGCTTGTGGATGTCCACCTTTGGCAGCAATTTTATAATCGGTCAAAGCATCGTTATGCTGACCTAAAACGCCTTTACATACAGCACGATTATAATAGGCCGCATAATAATATGGATTCAAATCTATAGCATGCGCATAATATTTTTTTGCGATGTTATACTTTCCCAACATATACCAACTATTGCCTAAATTATACCATGCATCTGCAAATCCGGGGTCTGATAAAATCGCTTTATGATAGATAGGAAGAGACTCCTGATACCGTTTCAAATCATAATAACATGCCCCCATATTACTATATGCTCGGGCATATTTCGGATTTAATTTAACTGCCTCCTGATAATAAGGTAAGGCTTTTTCAAACTCTTTGGCTCTTTGCCAGTAAATACCAATATTATTCTGGGCCTGAGAGGCAGTCGGTTCATGTTCGACCGCATTTCCAAACAGACTCAAATCATTGAACCATACCATTACCTGTTCTCTCGTACGCATAAATAAATATCCGCTCACC
>CANHCC010000059.1 GCA_947459115.1 Bacteroidota bacterium
CCTTATTGAAAGATGCCTTGATTGCCACCGGATTTCCCTACACCTTCTTCCGTCATATGGATAATTATTTATTGTCCTTCCGGGAGATCTTAGAGAAAAGCAGAGGTATTCGTCGCCCGGGTGCTGCTGCCATCGATTTGGCCTGGACTGCCTGCGGACGATTTGATGGATTTTTTGAGTCGCATCTTGGTCCCTGGGATGTAGCAGCCGGAGCCTTGTTGGTTCAAGAGGCCGGGGGGCAAGTGACCACCTTTGGGCAAGCAAAAGACTTTGTTTTTGGTAAGGAGATATTGACCTCTAATGGACTGATTCATCAGGAACTTCTGGAAATAGTTAAAAAATATCCGGTTACCTGAAAATTTCTGAATGAGAGGTAATTGAAATGGAGAATTTATGGGTTATGCAGAAAGAGACTTTCGTTTCGATGATTAGGTTTTAAGAATCCTTCTTTGAAATGATGGCCAAGTATCTAGGAATTCCGGCAGATTTGCCATTCCGTTTTTTGGGTTGGGTGTCAACCCTGGTTGGGTGAAATAAGGCCATACTATTTTACCAATCCTTATTTAGGATCCATCCCAAGCGTTGCTCCTTATTTGTATGTTATCTTTCCCCGGGAGAGGGTGGGGCTTCGTAAGGGTTTTCTTTTCGATTTATTTGAATCAATTCCGGTACCACAAAAGCTCCCGAAAAGTGGTGTTTGACGCGCTGACAAAACATTTCTGCCTCTGTACGCGTCAGAAAATTACCTGCACGAACTTTAAAGGTCGGGCGACTATAAGTCTGAAACACTTGTACATCAGGCCATAATGCCATAAAGTCAACTTTCATTTTATCCGAAGCACTTCTGTCCAAACCTGCATATAATTGGATTCTAAATCCTTTGACCATTTTCTCCTGTTGGTTCTGGTCCATGTTTTTGTGCCGATCCAGCAAGGACTCTATTTCAGGTCCCAAATCATATTTTACAGTGATTAAAGTGTCTTTTCCTGAGGCGGGTTTTCCGGTTTTGTTGGCTGTATCCGGAAATGTTATTTGAGTAGCCATGGGGTCAGAAAAAGTTATTTTTTTTCGGAAAAAGTTTAATTCTTCCAATTCATATTTCTCATAGCCCTTGGGAATTTCCTGTGCCAGGACTCCCATGGACAATAAGGATAGAAAAAAAGATAACATCAGGGGCTTGATAGACCCAGGATGCTCCATTCGGTTGATGTGCCAATTGAGATTTTCCAAAATTCTTCCGGAAAAATGACAAACTTTTTTCATTTTGCGATACAAAGATACATCTCAACCTCCTATGCCGGTATGTTCACGAATGGGCTTATTCGAAAAAACGTCGAAGTCTTTCGGAAAGCACCTCCGGTTCATGATGAGTTCTGCTTGAAAATTCATTTCCTAACAAGATTCCCAAACTTTTCAGGGATTTGCTGTGGTCAAATAGGATTTTCAGGACGGCAGTCATGGGAATAAACAAAATCATGCCTGCAATTCCCCACAATAGTCCCCCAATGATCAATGCCATAAATGCAAACAAAGCATTTACCGACACTTGATTTCCGATGATTCTTGGCGCAATCCAGTTGCTTTCTAAAAATTGAACCAGCATAAACCACGCCCCCACATAAACGGCTGGCATAATTTCCTCTCTTGTCAGAAGAATGAATAGCACCGGAAGGGCGCCACCAATGTAGGTGCCCAGGTAAGGAATGATGGTCAGGCCGGCAGCAAAAAAGCCAAACAATAAAGCATGATCCACCCCAATGATCCAAAGACCAAGACTATTGAGCGTTCCCATAATGCCTATGACCATAATTAAGCCTGAAAAGTATCGGATAATAACTTTGTTTACTTTTTGGAGAAACAATAGTGTTGGCTCCTGTTGCTCTATAGGTCGGCTTATTAAAATAAACGCGAGGATAGATTTTCTGTACAGTAAAAAGAAAAATACATAAACAAGGGTTAGCCCTGCAGAGGCCAGGAAATTGCCGGAAGCGCCCAGGGTCGGGGCCAGTAAGGCACCTGATAAGGCGAAGAGTTGGGTTCGACTTTCGTTTATCAGGCGTTCAATTTCAGATTCTGAGAGGGGAAGTCTGGTGTAAATGAAATCCTGAAGACGACTTACGGTAATCAAAATATTCTCTTGGAAATCCTCTAATTCCCGGAATAATTGCAGAAGTTGTGCGGAGAATAAGGTCAGTATGCCACCAAAAAGAAGAAATAGAGCAAAGAAAGTGAGGAGAATTGATGCGACAGGCGGGATTTTTCTCTTTTCTAAAAAACTACACACTGGTCTTAATAGTAAGGCAAAAATGATGGCAAAGACGATGGGTTTCAAAAGACTTTGCGCCCAATAGAAAAGACCGGTAAGAATGGTAAGGGAAATTAAGAGCCCGGACCAAAAGGTAATATTGTTTTTGGAAAGCATTTCAGTTCGATAATTTACTGTGCTTCCTGCTGTATCCAAAATAAATGAGTAGTCCCGCACCAAGCCAAATGCCGAAACGCATCCAGTTATGCCAGCCCAGCTCCGACATCAGGTATAAGCAGGAAAGCATGCCCAATACCGGAATTAAATTCCACTTTTTGGAGATTGTAAACCAGGAAACAAGAAGCGTAACAAGAATGAAAATGAAGAAAGGAATATTGGCGCCTCCATCCAAAAACATCTGATTCATTGTGTCGAATGAAAGGACAGCCGGAAATCCAACTACCAGGATTATTCCTCCAATTAGTAGGATAGGGGGTAAAAATAATCTCCCATTCACATAGGGTGCCTTGAATCGTCCTTTGGGTAGCGTTGGGTCATTTCCCAATAATAAGATGCCTCCACATACCAATACAAAAGCGAACAAGGTGCCAATGCTGGTCAGTTCTGTGACTTCATTTAGATTTAGAAACAAAGCCGGCACTGCCACTACCCATCCGGTTACCTTGGTGGCAAAAGCGGGTGTTTTGTATATGGGATGGATGTTGGAGAATTTCTTGGGAAGTAGGCCGTCCCGGCTCATGCTCATCCATATTCTGGGTTGTCCCATTTGAAAGACTAGAAGCACACCGGCAATAGCAATCACTGCGCTGACGGCTATGATACCGGAAAACCAGTGTAAGCCGACTTTGTCAAATACAAAGGCCAATGGGTCTCCGACTGCTAATTGGTCGAAAGGGACCATTCCGGTTAGGACGAGAGAGATGAGAATGTAAAGAATGGTACAGATAATTAAAGAATAAATCATGCTCAGCGGAAGGTCTTTCTGAGGGTTTTTACATTCCTCCGCAGTGGTAGAGATTGCATCAAATCCGATGTAGGCAAAGAAAACAGCAGCGACCCCTTTCATAACTCCGCCCATTCCGTTGGGTGCAAATGGGGACCAGTTTTCCGGATTTACATAATAGGTTCCGGCAATAATGACCATAAAAATTACCAGAAGTTTTAAGGCGACCAGGACATTACTCGTGGTTCGGGATTCTTTTATGCCTACAAAGACAACCCAGGTAATAAGAATGACAATTGTAAGGGCAGGGATATCTAAAACGAGGGGAAGCGGACCGAGTTTAGGGGCATAGGTCCAGGCCAACCAGGCTTCCCTTTGGGCAGGCAATAAGTCTGTTAATGTTTTTCCGCCGGCCAGAAGTTCAGCGGCTTCGGTATGTCCTCTCATGGCAGAAAGAAAGTCCATGGTCATCCAATAGGGGAGTTGCCAGCCCATTCCTGAGAGTAGCCCGGTGAAATAATCAGACCAGGAGATGGCTACTGCAATATTGCCAATGGCATATTCCATCAGGAGGTCCCAGCCGATAATCCAGGCGAGAAGTTCTCCAAAGGTGGCGTAGGCATAGGTATAGGCGCTACCGGAGATAGGAATCAGGGAGGCAAATTCAGCATAGCAAAGGGCGGAGAAACCACAGGCCAGGGCTGTAAAAATGAAGAGCATGGAAATCGCAGGGCCACCTGCTGCGGCAGCGTTCCCGATTGTCGAAAATATGCCCGCACCTATTATGGCTGCAATGCCAAATCCCGTCAGATCTCTGACGGTAAGCTTGCGGTTGAGTTGCAGGTGGGGTTCGCTTTCCTGAAGGATTTGGGCATCTTCCAAAATTTTGGAGATGGATTTTTTTCGGAAGAGGGACCTAAAGAAGGAGGTTTGTTGCATATGTAACAAGAATGCAAAGGTTAATTGCCCAAAGGGGGAGGTAACTAACTGGACGGTTTCTGATGTTTTTTAAAGAATTTCTTTTTTGCTCCCGGCGTGGCATTGGTTTGATTGCCCTTGGGTTTATGAAAGCTTCTTTTGGGGCCAGACTGACCTCTGTCCCCTTTGGCATCTGATTCTGTCGGACCAGGCCCTAAGGACTCAGGTAAGGCGAGTTTTGGAATCTCTTTGCCCATCATTTGCTCAATTCTTTTGAGTTTTCGGATGTCCTCGGCATTCACAAAAGTATAGGCCTCTCCATCTGCAGAGGCTCTGGCGGTTCTGCCGATTCTATGGATATAGTCCTCGGGATCTTGGGGGCAGTCAAAGTTCACAACATGCGTTACGCCATCTACATCTATTCCACGAGATAAGATATCGGTGGCTACCAAAATTTGGACTTTCCCATTTTTAAAGTCATTTAAGATGCTTTCCCGTTCAGATTGCTCCTTATCGGAATGAATGCCTTCTGCCTGAAACCCAAGTTTTCGTAAAGACTTAACAATGTCATTGACAAAGCGTTTTCTGGAGGTGAAAAGAATCATCATGCCCACTGTTTTGTGGCTGAATATGACTTCTAGCAAAGCCGTCTTCTGGTGGTCATGTGCCAAATAGGCAAATTGGCGGATTTTTTCAGCCGGAAGAGAGACCTGTATGCTGATTTCTTCCGGTGATTTTAAAATTTCTTTCGCCATTTTTCGAATATTCGGCGGCATAGTAGCAGAAAACATGAGGGTCTGTCGGCTTGTCGGGGTTTTGGAGATAATGCCCATAATGTCTTCATAGAAACCCATATCCAACATTTTGTCGGCTTCATCCAAAACCAGGAATTTAAGCTGGCTCAAGTCCACATACCCCAACTGCATGTGAGCAATTAATCTGCCCGGCGTGGCAATCAGTATGTCTGCTCCGTTTTTGATGGCATTTTGCTGCACCGACCAATCATCTGATTTGCCCCCGCCATACACTGCCACTGAACGAACTGGAGAGTGATAGGCGAGGCCGTCAATCAGTTCATCAATTTGTTTTGCTAACTCACGGGTGGGTACAATGACCAGGGCTTTAATATCCTTGCCGGGGTGATTCTGAATGAATTGCAGCATAGGAATGACAAAGGCTGCTGTTTTTCCTGTTCCGGTCTGTGCACAGCCGATTAAATCTTTGCCCTGTAGAATTATCGGGATGGCCTGGGCCTGAATTGGTGTGCAGGACTTGTATCCTAAATCCTGTATGCCGTATTGAATTTCCGGTAACAGGTCAAATTGTTCAAAAGTGTTAGACAAAGTACTTGGTTTTAATTATAAACAAAGATACTCAATCGCTTGGTGCTAAAATACAAAAACCGGCGGGGATGCCGGTTTTTCTTAATAATGTCCGATTTTGATATTAGGATAGCTGAGCCGAAAACACTTTCTGCAGATTTTTACTCAGAATGCTTTTCTTGGAATCTAATGCAGCAAAGAAATTTTGTTCGGTTTCATTCACGGATTTTTGAATCTTATCCAGTTTCTTAGATCCTTTATCTGTACTCACAATCAGGTTTGCCCTGGAATCCGAATTGGATTTTTTTCGGCGTACCAAGCCCTTCTCTTCCAAAGATCTGATCGCCTTTGAAGTGAGCATGATTTCAGAGTTTGTGAATTGCGCAAGCATTACTTGTGTAATCTGCTTCTCTTTTTTCTCGAGCGTGATTAAACGACTTAGTAAGATATACTCCAGATAAGAAAATTCCTGGCGTGCAAGTGTATCACGAATGATTTTTTCCCACTGTCTAGCTGTTTGCCAAAGTAATAATCCGGTTTCGTTTTCCGTGTATTCTGGCGTTAAATTATTTTTTTTAGGGCTCATTATGGTGTTTTGAATTAATGTTTTAGGTTATTTGTAACATTAAATGAGGGTGCAAATAACAAATAAAAAAAGATTTAAACAAAAATATTATATGTTTCGATACGACTTGTCTAAATAATTGTATCAATTTTTTAAATCCTGCAGTTTGAAATATTGACGATTTCGAATTTATATGCAATAACAGGCATTTGCCAAACTTGTAATTCGTTATTTATGTCTGCGTATTATTCTGGATATCTTTCGTTTATAGGTTCATTTTCTGATGTTTAGGGAAATTTTAATGGCATCACTAAATGTTAAATGGGGTCAAAATTTACAATTATTTAATTCAATGTATTAAATACAAAGACCAAAAAGGAACTATGCTTTTTTAAATAGGATGAGGATTTTTTAGGTGTTTTGTTTTTTATTGAATAAATCGCTAAGCATCAACTAAATCAGCATGTTACTCAATTTTTATTTGGAAATCCGGAGTTTGGAAGAGGTTTTTTATATCTACCTTCAAAAAATTACATCTGGTATTTAATTAATCCTTTTGGGTAAGGCAAAAAGACCATGATTTTAACAGGGTTGAAATACTACGATTTATATTGGGTGATACTAGAGCTATTGTATTTTATATCTCTATAAGTCTAAACTTAATCGGGGGATTTAAATCTACATTAAATTTTATGGGAGGGCTAAATAATCCCTAAAATGGTGAAGACAGATATGATGCCCATGAATACTGCTACAAGAATTTTTAGGCTTTCAAATGTGGTCTTTTTCAGGAGTTTGTTCCCAATAATGGTGCCCATGGATGCGGTTAAAATGCCAGTTAGCAAGAGCAAAGAATGATTCTCCAATGTTTGAAAATGGCCGGGAGACATATAACGGGAGATACGGGTTAAATCTACGCCAAGTGTGATGGCTGCTCCGGTCGCCAAAAAGGCTTCTTTTGTCATGCCTGACCGAATTAAAAAGGCCGTCCGTAATGCGCCTTGATGCCCGGAGTATCCCCCAAGTAATCCGCTTAATATCCCTCCGGGAACAAGCCATTTTTTTGAAAATTCCAACTTAGATAAACGGGGTATGATTTCCATCCCGGTGAAGAATAACATCAGGACGCCTACTCCAATTTTTAATCCAACAATCTGGAAAGTTTTCCCCCCTAATTCATAGGTCATCAAAGGTTGATTATAGTCTCCCGAAATGCCCAGAAGCATGGCCCCAAGCCATGCCCCGGCAATCGAAGGAAGACCAAATGCCAACAATATATTGAGGTTGATATTTTGAAACAATAAGGAACCCTTAAAGATATTGTTCATCAGATGGACAACGGCTGTCATCAAAATGGCTTCCTGGACGGAAAAAAATAAAAGAAATACGGGAAGTAATATCGTGCCTAATCCAAATCCGGAAAAGAAAGTTAATAATGATCCGGTCAGGGCAATAAGCCCAATCAGGAAATAATCCATCAGAAGGTAGCTTCTTTCAAGAATAGGAAGTAGGAATTACTCCTTCTCCTCCTCATGCGCTTCTTCGCCCATTTCTGTTGGAACCCCAGCCTTAGGGTCTTCGTTTCTTAATTCCGGACGGCGAATTTTACCGCCTTCCATTGAGGTGATGCCATGACTTACCATGGTCAGTAGGCTAAATACAAAAATCGACCAGATTAATTTATTCGCCTGACCCGGATTTCTATTGATTTGAAACAGACCCAAAAGGGATAAAATACCTAAAGCACCACCCAGCCATAAACTCCTTTTGCCCCAGTCTTCATGCTCTTCTAATTCGTGCTCTGAAACCAGAGCATATTCCTCCACTTCGTGTTCAGAATTGTCTCCGGAGAAATAAACCGGTACCGTGATAACCGCACTCATCAGGAAAATCCATAAGGCTGTTTCTGTTAAAATGGATTTATTCCGTAGTAATCCTATCAACAGGATTGGAATGCCTGCCAAAACGCCTACAACGGGCAAGTGATTTAAAAGTAAATGAATGTATCCTGGTGTCATGGTATGAAGGTTTTGAAAAGCCAAAGTTAAGCAATTCAATATTTAGAGAGAAAAATGTTCCTTAAAACGACTGCTCATCGAGCAATCGTCTATATATGACCAGCCTGTTGTAACATGTTTCGTACATATTTGCCGAGAATGTCAAATTCAATGTTGACCCTATCTCCGGCTTGTGCTTGTTGAAACTGTGTATGCGCCCAGGTATAAGGAATAATTGCTACTGAGAAGGTTTGGCTTTGTGGATTTACAACGGTTAGGCTTACGCCATTTATTGTCACAGATCCCTTGTCTGTTAGCAAGCCCTCATGAGGGTGTTGGAGGGTAAAGGTTAATCGCCATGACCCCTTTTCCTCTTCGATTTGACTGAGTTCTGCTACCATGTCCACATGTCCTTGTACAATGTGTCCATCCACCCGATCTTGAAGTTTCATACATCTTTCCAGGTTTAAGAGGTCCCCCGTCTTCAATAGGCCTAAATTCGTTCTTTCTAAAGTTTCATGAATTGCAGTGACATAATAGCCCCCTTTGTCAATCTTGGTGACTGTCAGGCAAACTCCAAGGTGGGCGACACTTTGATCTACTTTTAATTCGGAAGTAAATGGGCTTTCGATATATAACTCGAGATTGTTGCCATCTTTTCGGGAAGACAGGACTCTTCCCAATGCCTCAATAATGCCAGTAAACATGCTATCTTAATAAAGTAATGGTACCTGTGATGTGAATTTTCTCAGGTTTATCTAATCTTATGTAGGTACCTTTAAGTACATAAAAATAAACCCCATCTCTTGCAGGACCATTGTTGGTGCTTCCATCCCATAACCGAACAGGGTCATTAGACTGCGTGTACAACAAGTTGCCCCAACGGTCATAAACAGAAAAATTATCCAGACTCACAGCTCTTAAGCCCACCGGCGTAAAGAAGTCATTGAATCCATCCCCATTAGGGGTAAAAACATTTCCCATATTTAATTCCGGGCAATTGTCTACACAGTATTCCTGAGAGTATTCGCTGATATTATTGCTGGTGTCCACTGCCTGCAGGACATAGCAACCGGAGATGCTAGAAGAATTTACATAGTCGTACACCGAATCAATCCCCGTTGTTCGATGAATGGGCGTATAAGGGCCTCCTCTTTGACCGCCTTTTGAAATAAGGAAATAGCCCAAATCCGATGCACAAGAACTATCCGGTAAAGACCACCTGAAAAATACTTTTAGATCAGTACAAGCGCTTTGTACCTGAATGCTGCTCCCATCCGGTAAACAAGGAGGGGTCATGTCTCTTGGGGCGTCGCAGGTTCTCTGAGATTTATTCATTAAGCCCTCTATGCTTCTTGGAGAAGTGTAGTTTCCCTTCGATTCAACATAATAACAATATTTCTGATAATTAATCAGGCCTGTATCCAGGTAATTTAAAGTAGAGCCATCTACAGAATCTAATAAAGTAAATACCGACATAAGTGAGTCAGACTTCCAGATGAAATACTTTGTATTTGTCCAGGGCGTAGCGATAGGTGCCCAGTTCAACTGTAACTGTTTTTCGCCGGGAAGGATATTCAGAAAAATAGAGGATGCCGGGATTGAGGTTGAGATTTCGCCGTTTTCATCTTCATTAAGTTTTACCTGATACGTCCAGGCTTTGCCTTTGGTGTCCAGGGAAGAATCCAGAAAGGTGGTGTCATTATAAGACAGGCGTGTCGCAATGGGCAGGAAACTATTGCTTGCTATCCCTTCTGATCTGTACAAGGAATAATTCAGAGGCCTTGGGGCAATTATTCCGGAGGAATCTATATCCGTAGGTTGAGTCCAGGCGACAAATATTTTTCCATTTGTTACATCCGTTTCCTCTACACTGACATTTGTAATTAATGGGGCTTCATTTGCAATGTACACGCAAACCTGATTGGTCGGACAGGTGAGCATCCCTTCGCTGATGGGGTTTTCATTAATGTTGCCCACCACAACATAACAATAGGTTTTGCCATATTTCACCGTTGTGTCAACAAAGGAAGTATCGGTCCATGCAATGAGGCCATTGGCAGGGTCATTTATAATGCTGGTGCCAATCAATTGAAATCCGAGATTTTCGGGGGGGCTATCGCAACAAATGCTGTCTCCGCCTAATGGGGATTCACCTTCTTTTCGGTAAATGCGGTAGCTGTGTACTTCGCTGCAGGTGCTTTTATTCCAGGTTAGGCGGATGCTTTTTCTTTGAGGCGTGGCAATCAGGTTTTTCAAAGCAGGCGGTTTCACCCTTACCCTAAGGGAATAATAGGCTGTCAGAAATTTTTGATTCGGCGGACGGTTCATGTTGTCATGAACAAAAAAATCTACCTGGTAGGGGTTTCTTCTGACATGGGCACAATTGGGGATCCATTCCACAATTCCTCGGATGGTATCGGATTTGACAACCACAGGAATGGCGGAAGGAGGAATAAAAGTGATAGTGGCCTGAGGGGCTGGTAGGGTTGGGGCGAAAGGACCATTGTTTATGGTTCCGGAATTGTTTAGGTAAAGATACACACTGTCTGCGGGGTCAGGATCCCATGCTTTCACCCAAAACCTGAGGGTGTCCCCCGCCTGTACGCAGGTGTCCGGAATGGATTTTACCACCGGGGGCTTATTATTGCAGTTAGGGTCTACAATCACAACCATATCTCTGACGACCGTATCCACTGCCACGCCTCTACGATAAGATACCACCCTGAATGCGATGTTGTAATAGCCGGCAATCAAAGCGGTGTTCCAGGTAATCATTCCGGTGAGGGGATTTTGGGTAAATGTACCTGCTGTATTCCCTGATACATTGTCCGGGAATTGATAATTGCCAACGGTAATTGGAAAAGGGACAACGGGAGAACCATTGGGGCGGTATTGCATACTAGGGATTAGCTTGTACGCAAGAGAATCTCCATCCGGGTCGAATCCACCCGGACTATGTGTAAAGATTTCACCAATACAGGCGATGTCCACCGGGTCGTTAAGTAAAATCGGAGAATCTGAGGATAGTCCAGGGATATTTCTAATGGTCGAGTACACATAAAAGGAGGTGCCAACCGAATTACTCATGTTAATAATGTTGGCATACCGGTTATCATCAAAAAAACGGATTTGAAAAATTCCGGGACCTGCGTAGGTGTATTCGGTTTCGTAAATGGATTTCTGAATGTTCCGGATGATCTGCTCTCCTTCTTTAGCGCCACCGCCGCAGGTTCCGGGTTGTCCGTTTTTTCGGGGGATATTTGAGATGGTGGTTCCATCCCCCATTTCTAAGGAAACAAAACAATTGCCGGCATACACCCCGGTTGTGCGGTCTGCGTATGTCGTCAGGGTAATCAGGTATTTGTTAGACCCGGTTTTTTGGTAAGTAATTTGCCCGGCGAGGTAATGCGTTGCCCACAGATTTCCTGAACAGGCTAAGATAAAGCCCAAACTCAGGAAGAGGGGGAATAGCAATTGTCGCATAGGAATAAAACGCATGAAGCAGGGAATAATTCCCGGGTCGGCATAAATACGCCCGGTTTTCGCCACTTGTTACAAATTTAGGGAAAAACGGGGAAATCCGGGCGTAAAAGGAATGTAGAGAAGCTGCCTTGGATAATTCGGATTATTTCCCGAACTTTGCATTCCTTTTCGTAAAGAGGAGGAATAAACATTTAACCATTTATCATGGACACATTAAGTTACAAAACTGTCTCAGCAAACGCCAACACCGTGACCAAAAAGTGGGTCATCGTTGACGCAGAAGCTAAGATCCTGGGGCGCCTGGCTAGTGAAATCGCGAAAATTCTTCGCGGTAAAAACAAGCCAAACTTCACCCCGCATGTGGACTGTGGAGATAATGTCATCGTTATCAATGCAGACAAAGTTCGCTTAACCGGAAACAAACTCCACGAGAAGGAGTACATCACGCACAGCGGCTATCCCGGCGGTCAAAAAGTCAAAACTCCCCGTGAGCTTCTGGCAAAAACGCCCGAAAGGCTGGTCGAGATTGCCGTTAAAGGCATGCTCCCAAAGAATCGTCTCTCTAATCAGTTGTATCGCAACCTGTATGTATATGCAGGGACCGAGCATCCGCATCAGGGACAAAATCCGGAACTTATTCAAATTGGTTAAGCGAAATCCCAAACATGGAAAAAATTAACACCTTAGGCAGAAGAAAAGCTGCCATTGCCCGCGTAACTGTGAATCAGGGATCCGGGAAGTTTACAATCAACGGAAGAGATTTGAAAGATTATCTTCCGATAGATGTGCTTCAAATCAAAGTTAATCAGCCTTTCGCTGTTCTAGGTTTGAATCCTGCTGAATTTGATGTCCTCGTCAATGTTTATGGTGGTGGTGTCAATGGTCAGGCAGAGGGTATCCGTTTAGGTATTGCCCGTGCCCTCATCACGCTTGATGAAGCCCACAGACCCGGATTGAAAAAAGCCGGCTATCTGACTCGCGATTCCCGTGTCGTTGAACGTAAAAAATACGGACACAAGAAAGCCCGTAAAAACTTCCAGTTCTCTAAACGCTAACCCTCAATCCGAATTTACATGTCACAGTTATCTTATAATGATTTATTGGATGCGGGGGTGCATTTTGGTCACCTTACCCGCAAGTGGAATCCCGCAATGGCTCCCTATATTTTTATGGAGAAAAATGGGATTCACATCATTGACCTGAACAAAACCGTCAGAATGGCCGAAGATGCTGGAAAAGCTGCCCGTCAGCTCGCCCGCTCCGGTCGTAAAATTCTTTTCGTTGCTACTAAAAAGCAAGCAAAAGATATCATCCGCACTGAAGCTGAAAGAGTGAACATGCCTTATGTTACTGAGCGTTGGTTAGGTGGTATGTTGACCAATTTTGCTACTGTTAGAAAGTCCGTTAAAAAGATGTCTAACATCGAAAAGATGGAGTCAGATGGTACTTTCGAAAATATCTCCAAAAAGGAAAGATTGATGCTGAACCGCGAACGCGAAAAGCTCAACAAAATTCTTAGTGGTGTTGCTGACTTAGGTCGTTTGCCAGCTGCCCTTTTTATTGTAGATATCAAGAAAGAGCACATTGCGGTGAATGAGGCGCGCAAATTGAATATCCCTACCATTGCCCTGGTAGATACCAATAGCGATCCTAATCAGGTAGATTTTCCAATCCCTGCCAACGATGATGCTGCGAAGTCCATTCAGTTTTTGGCGCGTTATATTTCGAACGCCATTTCTGAGGGTTTAAGTGAGCGTAAGGTGGATAAGGAAGCAGAAAATGCTGCTAAGAAAGATGAGAAAGAAGCTGTAGCCGAAAACGCTGCGGAGTAAGTTTATCTTCAATCAGAGATTAAATCCCTGCCTGCAAAGGCGGGGATTTTTTTTGGGTTGGCGTTTGCTTACCCTAAGCGATTGCTTGCCCTAAGCGATTGCTTACCCTAAGCGATTGCTTACCCTAAGCCGTTGCTTACCCTAAGCGATTGCTTACCCTAAGCGATTGCTTACCCTAAGCGGTTGCTTACCCTAAGCCGTTGCTTGTTTTCAAAAAAATAAATCGATTAGAAATCAATCCCAATGCCTTGGTTTTGTCCGGAGGAAATTAATCGAAAACATGCGTTATTGTTGAATGTTACGGCTATTATAGGGGAATTATTGGGAATGCTGCCCTATAAAAACACACCTCAAAATCTTTGAATTTGTCCGGAGAATGTTTCCAATGCCATGTTAGATTTACGCAAAAATACCTATGGAAAAGAACATTGCCTTCGAACCTGGCCTTTATTATCATGAGATATTAAAAGCGAATTCAGACACGCTTCTGTTTAAAGATGATCAGGATAGAAAATACTTCCTTGATAAAATGCGGTATTTTTTGCTCCCTTGTTGTGAGATTTTTTCTTATGCTATTTTAGGGAATCATGTACATCTATTGATACGGCCACATCCCCAAAGAATTTTATCACGACTTTGCCTCCAATTGCATCGCATGAATCTTGATCTTTTTGCATCAAATCTCGATGAATACCTTAGTGAGGATTATTTGATTAAAATCCCTGAGGGGCTTACGCCATTTGAAGGTTCTGTTGATAAACAAATTCGATATTGCATCAGAGGCCTCAAGCATTCCTATAGCCAGTACCAGGCAAAAAAATACGAAAGAACCGGAATGCAATGGAATCCGGAGAGATTC
>CANHCC010000060.1 GCA_947459115.1 Bacteroidota bacterium
CTTACCAAGGGGGGTAAGTTACTTACCAGATGGGGGTAAGTTACTTACCGGGAGAGGGTATATGAAGTTGAATTTCAGCTACCATAGTAGCAAGGATTTTTCAAAATGGCTGATTGACAGCATCCTTTTGCAATAAAACGCTACCGATCACAATCAGTAAAATACATAAAGCAATTGGAAGGAGGTCGAAAAATAAATCCATGCACAAAACTAATTTGAGAATGCCACTCCATCTTTATTTTTGGATTAACAAATTATTAAGTATTTTTAACTCTTTGTCGGAATCATGGGGTCTGACTAAGTTTGTATTAATAATGAATATCAGAAAGGTCAACTGAAACTGTGTCGAAGCCAAAATCCCTCCCTGTTTTAATTAATTTGCGTCAAGCCATTGGCAACCTTTTTCTCAGGTGGATTTATATTATTTTCTCTCCTTTGCTGGAGAGACTCATGGGAATTCAAAAAATCAATCGGGTATATCAGGCCTCCTGTGGGGCAGATAATGAGGATGAATTTGCTATGCGGGTGTTGCAAGCGATTCAAGTCACCTATGAATTGCCTGAAAAGGATTTGGAGGACCTAAGAAAACTAGAGGGACCAGTGCTGGTGGTGGCAAACCATCCATTTGGTGCTATAGAAGCCTTAATTCTCATTAGACTTCTATCCCGAATTCGTCCCGATTATAAGATTCTCGCAAATTATTTATTACTCAAAATTCCGGAGTTAAAGTCTCGCTTTCTTGGCATTAATCCTTTTGAAACATCTGAGAGTGTGAGAGATAACCTGGCTTCAACAAGAGCCTCTATTCGACTCTTAAATGAAGGTGGATTGTTGGCTGTTTTTCCGGCAGGCGAAGTGTCGGCCCGAAAATTGCCGGGAAATCTATTGAAAGACAAACCCTGGGACCCAGGCATAGCCAGGATAGCCCGTAATGCAGGCGCTACCGTTGTACCCATTTTCTTTGAGGGTGGAAACAGCACATTTTTCCATCTCGTAGGAATGGTATCCATGCGATTGAGAACTCTGTTTCTCATTCGGGAATTTATGAACCCGGTGCAAAACAAAATTCGATTTAAAATTGGCAAGCCGATTCTCCCCTCAAGGATGTCAGAATTTGAGACGGATGAAAGTTTGATTCAATATCTACAATCCAAAACCTACCTCATCGGTTATCACCTGAGTCATCCACGGATTCGATTAAAACGCATCAAGGCGGCTATACAAAAATCAAGTCAGGAGAAGATTATAGCCCCCGTGGAACAGACGCTCATCGCAAAAGAAATTGCCCAACTACCTGAGGAGGCCAGATTGGTTGTAAAGGGAGAAATGGAAGTCTATCAAGCAGAGGCTAAAGACATTCCGCAAACCTTGAGGGAAATTGGTCGCTTAAGAGAAATTGCGTTCCGAGCCACCGGAGAAGGCTCAGGAAAATCTGTGGACCTGGACATCTATGATGATTATTACGTTCAATTATTCATCTGGAACAAGGAGAAATCTGAAATTGTGGGCGGTTATCGCATTGGGAAATCAGATGAAATATTGAATCGCTTTGGAAAATCCGGTTTATATACCATTTCTCTTTTTAAGATTAAGTCCGAATTATTTGAACAGATTGGCCCCTCTTTAGAAATGGGGAGATCGTTTGTTCGGGAAGAATACCAAAAAAGCTATATGCCCTTAATGATGTTGTGGATGGGTATCGGGCATTTTGTACAAGCGAATCCGAGGTATCGTTTTTTGTTCGGGCCTGTGAGTATTACCAATGATTTTCATACTGCCAGTCAAAGTTTACTGATTTCTTTTCTGCGTCAAAATAACATTCATGAAGGATTAAAGGATCTGGTAACGCCAAGAAAAGATTTTAAGGGGGATTCTCGTGTGGGTCAGGAAAAATTTTACAACGCTTTTTCCATACAGAATCTACAAGATGTTCAGGAATTAATTTCAGAAATTGAAACCCAGAACCTGAAGGTGCCCATTTTACTTAAACACTATTTGAAACTAGGGGGACAACTTCTTGCTTTTAATGTGGACCCAGATTTTAACAATGTAGTAGATGGATTGATTCTTGTGGATTTGAGTAAGACAGAGCGCAAGACACTGGAAAAATATATGACTAAAGAAGGAGTGGATTCCTATTTAGCGTATCATGAGGCTCATCCTCTTGTCTCTGTGGGATGACGCAATCTTATTAATTTCCTCAAATCGTTTTTACCGCATAAGTTTTAAAAACTAAAGATATACAAACTCATATGTTGGTTATGAAATTTGGGGGTGCATCCCTCCGTAATACTGAAGCTATCCGACAAACCGCTCGTATATTAGATGCCTACAGGTCTCAAACTGTTTTGCTTGTGGTCTCTGCAATGGGCAAAACAACCAATGCGCTGGAGCAGTTATCGGGATTAGCTCAAAATCGAAAAACGGAAGAGGCATGGTTGGTTTTTCAGGAGATTGTTGCTTTCCATACAGATATGGCAAAGGAGTTGTTTCCAGATGAGGGACATATCATTCACCAAGAGGTAGCAGAAGCGTGTGAGCACATCTCCCGCATACTTCAGGGCATAATTTTACTCGAAGACTTTCCGGATAGGACATATGACAGGATTGTATCTTATGGAGAAATCTTATCGTCTCGTATTGTTCATCGTTTTTTGGAGGAGGATAGATTTCCCATTCATTGGAAGGATGCAAGACAGTTAATACGAACAGACTCGGATTATAAGCAGGCTGATGTGAATTGGAGTCTTACCCAGGAACAAATAGAGACGGAATTACAGCCAATATTGAAGGAGGCTCATTGGGTGATTACGCAGGGTTTTATCGGAAGTAATGGACAGGGCAGAACAACTACTTTGGGGCGTGAGGGTTCTGATTATTCTGCTGCTATTTTTGCCTCATGTCTAAAGGCGGAAGCACAGATTGTTTGGAAGGATGTGCCGGGTATAATGAATGCAGACCCGGCACTGAACCCGGAAGCGAAAATATTATCTGAACTTGGGTATGCGCAAATAGTAGAGATGTCTTACTTTGGTGCAAGTGTGATACACCCCAAGACAATACGCCCCTTGCGTAATGCAGGGATTCCCCTTTATGTAAAATCCTTTGTTCATCCGGAGGCAAATGGGACCAAAATCGAAAGAGATTATGTGGATTTATCTGTCTCTACTAAGAGTATTAAACGGAGGCAATCTCTGATAAAAATCAGACAGAGGGATTTTTCTTTTTGGCAGTCGAACACGGTTGCGTATGTATTCCGTCAATTTGACAAAATTGGTATAGAACCCAGGTTAACCAGAATTTCGGGTCAGGTTCTTGAAATTGTAACTGATACAGAGGAGGCACACCATGTTGAGGCCTTTTTAGGTAAGGACGAGCAGTTTGAGTATGAAATCTCGCATAATCTTGAATTGCATGCTATGCTTTTGGGGGAATCTGAAGGGCGAGGATTCATTAAGGAAGAACTACAAATTTCTGAGACGGCACTTATGCAAAAAAACGCTCAAAGTTTTTTTTACCTGAAGTAGTTTAAAGACGAGGATTTGCAGTCGGATATTGATGAAAACTTCTTTAGGATTTTAACCGCAAAGGACGGTAAGAGCGCGAGGTTTTTGACCGCAAAGGACGGTAAGAGCGCGAGGTTTTTGACCGCAAGGGGCGGAAAGAGCGCGAGGATTTTGAGCGCGAGGGGGAGAGAAGAGAGGAGAACGAAAATTGTTATAATATCTCAGGTTGATAGGCAGAGAGTGGGCCTATTTTTGAAATTCTGTAAGGCGAATCACATCCAGCATTTCTGTACGGATATGCCGTGCCTTACGACTCCATTTTGAATCGGATAAAACCTCAAACGAATCTGGTCCACATTGAACCTGGAGGTGAACAGTGTCAGACAATGCAATTTTCCGGAAGGCGTCAAAAGGAATCAGCCCGGACAATCGGGTTCTATGTCTTCTACCCTGAAGGTCGGCGACCAATAACCTTATTGAATCCATTCGAATTGAATTTAAAGTAGCTGAATAAGGGCCCGGATAGAATTTTTTATCGTAAACAGAAAAATTCACAATAACAGGGCGAATTGAATCCGTATAAAAGTCATAGGTAAAATCCCAGGCGATATCCGGATTGCCTTTCTTGCCTGACATGGAAAAACTATTCACAAAGAATAGTATTTGACCCTTGCCTTTGTAAAAAGTATCCACAAGTCGGCTTCCGCCACCGCCCCCTGAACTCACACAGGCAGACATAAGAGAAATCAGAATCAGGCTTATTAAGAATCGCTTTGTGTTCATAACGGCTTAAGGAAAGATAAATCCGGACATTGGAAATTGAGGTTTCTTGAGAAAAGATCCTTAATGTACAATTCTAAATTCAGATTGAAGGAGGTGTTAGTTTGAATTGGAGGTTAAACTGAGCGTCTGTCTGAGGTATACATAATGTCAATCCATCTAACAGAGGTAACTGTTCAGGGTTACAATTATTTGACATGTCCAAATAATGGGACTTGTAAATGAAACTACCTGATGGTATCGGAAAAGAGATAATACTATTCAACCCGATACAGTCGGTCGATGGACTTTGAAGGATTTACAACTTCTAATTCGAATTGATTCATGACCGATGTTCTATTCCTTGCAGCTTTTGTAAACATATGACCTTCACAGGAAAATAACGCCTGTTCCTTTTGAGAAGAACAGGCGTTTATTAGAAGTTACAAGAAGTGGATACCCTAAAAGCGGAATCCAGTTCAGGGAAAAATACTGTGCGATTGAATATAAAATTACTCCCCGGTAACAATTGTCGTGTACTGAATTGCAAAACCGAATGGGAAAATTTTCGTTTTGTGATCGACGGTAGCAATGCGAGTCACACCGCCATTTTTAGCTGCTGTTTTGATGGAATTATCCACTTTGAAACAGATAGCTCCAAACCAGCAGGTTCCTTTTGCAGTACCTACTTTAGTTCCAACCGGATTAGAGGTTGCATTAACGGGAGAGGTGATAGAACAAGAAGCTAATGAAGCGGCGAGAATCACCCCGGAAAGTATAGCAGTAACTTTTTTCATACTGATAATTGTTTAATTTGAATGATGTGTAAAAATAGGAAAAAATTCTAAACAAGTATCTCGGAACATTCTATGAACCTATTTCATTCAAACAAAAATCCCGGAGCCGGGGAGATCCCCCAATTGGCTCCGGGAGACAAATGATGCTCTATTCTCCGCGAACAACCGTAGTTCGTTTAGTAATTATTCCGAGAATAGATAAATACTCAAAATCCACACTTTGCACTCTTGAGATATTCGCAGAACGCATGGCGGCATCTGTACCACAATCTCCGGATGCGATCAAGCCAAGTATATTGGTACAGGTTGATTTACCAACTTTTGATGCTTTAGCGGTGCCGTCAGCCGCAACCTCTAAATCGTGAGCAGGGATGGTAACTTGTGTGTAGAGGGACCCCATGGGAATTCCAACGGGAGAACTTCCTCCCAGGTTTATCGCGCATCCGGAAAAAAGCACTGAAAAAACACCTAATACAACTACATAAACAAAATTAACCTTCATACTTTAAGAAATTAAAATTAACCTACTCTATTTTATTCAGGTTTTCAGTATCCCCTGTATGGCAAACTTATAAAAATTAGAATAAATTGAAAAAAGATTTTTCTAATATTATACCTGAGAAATTAAGTCTTGATATACCGTTGACAAGAGGGGGTCAAGCCAGTTGCAATTCTATGTCCACGGGTCAAAACCTAACCCCGTTAATGCCTAAGCTAAGCAGAAAGACAAAAAGGTAGCCACCGGGCTACCTTTTATGTTGTCATTTATTTCAAAAAAAAATACTCAGAACTACCTTACAACAATCCGCTCCACACGCGCGCCTTCCCTGCTATTTATTCTAAGCAAATAAATACCTTTTGCAAGCCCATGGAAGTCCAGAGTCCAGGATTTAAAATTGGCAGATTGATCGACAGTACCGGGAACTAATACCATGTGCCCCATCAAATCATACACTTTAAGGGAGGCTTCTTCTGAATGGGTTCCACGAAGCGTCACCGTAGTAAGACCATCAGTAGGATTGGGTAATACTTCTATCTTCAAAGAAATTAAAGACGCTTCTGTCAAAAGGCTTTCTACTTCCTCTGAAATCCCCTCACGACAAGGATTAACAACAACCGGGAAGGTCTGAGAAACCAAACCACAACCCGGGACATTCGCCGTGAGCGTATAAATACCGGACATCAGGGATGTTATCTGAGGACGAGAGGTATTTTGTGCATTCACGATAAATCCCCCTGGCCCACTCCAATTATAGGTCGCACCGTTTATAAAATCTGCCTGCAGGTACAATGCCTGCCCTGTGCAAATTGGATTAGGGTAAACCGTTCCATTAACAAGCGCACCACTCATAGTAAAAACTTTTACCGTGTGAGAGGCGGAACCACACTGGGGTGTAACCACGGAGTAAGTATACACACCACCATCACTCAGGTTGGTACTAGCCTTTGTAAAACTCGACCCACTGGCAGTAAAGCCCCCTGGCCCGGCCCAACTGAGGGTTGCTCCAACAATAGTAGTGCCTGTTAGAGTTAAGGCACCCGGAACACAAATCGACTGAGCGGCACTCACGGTCACAGTACCTGGCAATGGACTTACTAAAACACTCACGGTTGAACTGGAGGAACCACAAGTTCCCTGTGTGGCAATGACTGTGTAGATTCCACTTTGAATGGTCTGAACATTGGTAAGAGAAGGATTTTGTATAGTAGAAAAGAATCCATTGGGACCGGACCAAGAATAGGTTGCAGAGGTGATGGTAGAGGCATTTAATGCCAGAACCGAACCAACGCAAACATTTAAACTTGCGGAAGCAATGACTGAACTGTTGGCTAAGACGCTAACTCTAAATGTCCTGGCAACAGAAGTGCAGCCGGGAACCCCTATGCTGACAGAATAAACCCCTGCGTGAGCTAATTGCGCAGGATTACGGGTGATAGAATTTCCACTTGCAGTGAAAGTAGATGGCCCGGTCCAAGTATAGGATGCATTTGTGATTGGAGTAGCCGTCAATTGCATAGCATTCCCCTCGCATACGGTAGCGTTTCCTGCTATGGTCGAAGTATTAGGGGACGCATTAACCTGAACAGCGGTTGTATAAGAAACCGAACCACAACCTGGTATCGTCAAAGTAAGCGAGTAACTCCCTGAACGAGAAATTTGGGCATTAGAAATGGTTGGATTTTGTAAGGTAGAAACAAATCCACCCGGTCCTGTCCAGGCATAAGTAGCGCCAGAAACGAAAGAACTCGAAAGATTAATACTATTACCCGCACACACAGGACCATTAGACCCAACAGCTGCAGTAAGCGCAGGATATACCAAAATACTTCGATTAATTGTCGCACTTCCACACCCCGGAATGATGGCTTGCAAGGAATAGACCCCACTAAAACTTGATTGGGCATTTGTTCGTGTAACAACATTTGAGCCACTACTGGAAAATCCATTTGGCCCAAACCATGAATAGGTGGCATTCACATAGGTTGGTATAGACAATTGTAAGGTACCACCGAAACAAATCGGCGTATTAGCAGCAATACTTAAATTCCCAATTGAACTATTTACGACTACACTATGCATTTGCGTAACACTGCTGCAACCTAAGCCTCCCACCGTAAGGCTGTAGGTTCCGCTGCGAATGGTTTGCACATTAGAAATAGATGGATTCGGAATATTACTACTAAAGCCGTTTGGACCAAACCAAAGATAAGTTGCCCCAGGTCTCGTCGATGCGGTTAAAAATAATACACCGGACTGGCATACCGGTCCGTTACTTCCAGGCATTGGATTATGAGGCACATTCACCATAACGGAAACACTTCTTGAAATTTGCTGACAACCGGGTGAGGTTGCCACAAGGCTATAAACTCCATTTAAAGTGGTCTGAGCATTTCCAAAACTATTAAGTGCTCTATCAGAAGTGAATCCATTGGGGCCTGTCCATACATAATTAACTCTGGGTAAATAGCTTGAACTTAAAATTAATGTGCTTCCCACACATATCGGGTTATTATACGCTACTTGAAAGTTTCCTAGGGAGGAGCCTACCTCTACATTTACAGTAACACTAGCTGTATCTCCATTGAGATTGGTACATCGAACCCGATAAATTCCTGATAAACTCTCGGTTGTAATTGTGAAAGAAGGATTTTGTAGAGCCGAGGTAAAACCGTTTGGTCCAGACCATAAATAAGAAGCATTTGAAGGGCCTTGGGCATTCAAGTACAAGGGAGCTCCCTGGCAAACAGGAGAATTACTGCTTGCAATTAGGGCGGTATCTGTGACCATGGTTAGCGTAATTTTCACAGGCTGGCTTATAAGGGTATCGCATCCCTGACCGGCAGCCTTTCGTCTATACCACATGTGTTGAGTCAAAGCTACCGGGGAGAAACTGGCATTATTCGCACCGCTAATTGCTGTCCAATGAAAGTTGTTAGGAGATTGCTCCCAGGCATATCCTGGCATGTTCAGATTGGTTAAACCGAGCAAAGTCGAGGGCGTGCTGTTGAATGGAATGGTTTGACTAGACGCAATATCATTCTGACCAACAAGTAAAGACACCGTTATGATTGAGCTGGTATCAGCCGTGCAAATGTCAGAATTCACCACTCGACGGTAATAGGTAGTCGCTGCTAAATATGCCGGAGCGAGGTTCTGGTTTGTACCAGGATGATTACCCCAGGTGGAATTATTAAGAGAAGTTTGCCAGAGGAAGGAATATACTCCAGATCCGCCTGATGGAACCGAACCTGTAAGCGTTTGTGGAATTCCTGAGGCGCAGAGTGTCTGATTGGAGCTTATATTGTTATTTCCAATTAGATCGTATCTTAAAATGTAAACGGAAGAAGAGGTAATAGAGGGACAATAGCCTGAATTCACAATGCGTCGGAAATAGACTGAAGCAGATGGCATACCAGGATTATGATTCTGAGAAGTGGCAGTTGAAATACTTGTCCAACCTGAATTGTCTGAGCTGCTTTGCCATAGGTAACCATAAGCGCCGTCCCCTCCTGCAGGAAGGCTGCCGGTTAGTGAATTAGAGGTTAAGCCTCCACAAAGGGTTTGTGCACCTGAAACCGTATTTTGAGTAATTAAAGAGATAGGCAATACCGATACTAAATTACTGTAGCTGCTGAAATAAGCCGTTACCTGACGACGGTACCAAGTCAATACGGATGGAGTGGATGGGGCAAATTGCTGATTTGTTGCATCAGGAATCAGGGACCAGGATGATTGATCTGTGGAGAATTCCCATTGATAACTATAGTTACCATCACCACCTGTAGGTTGGCTGCCGGTCAAAGCAGCAGGGGAAGCACTTGCGCAGATAGTTTGGGAACTTCCAATAGAATTATTACCGGGTGCTGTAAATACGGTAATGAGTACTTCATTGGAAGTATTGGCTGCACAAGCAGAATAACTACTAAGGCGGCGATAGTAAGTGGACTGAGTCAATGCAGAGGGTTGCAAATGTACAGATGTGCTACCACTGATTGTACTCCAACTTAATTGATTGAGACTTTGCTCCCATTGATATTGAATAGCGCCGGGGCCTCCAACCGGACTATTGCCGGAGATCAAAGCAGGCGTAGTTGAAGACAATATAGTTTGAGTCCCGGAAATACTTGTTGAGCCTATAGCTGCTTCACAAACAACATTACCCCAAAGCTCCAGGGTATGCAACTGAGTTGATGCATTGGTTCCACCAAAAGTTGAGAAAGTAAGCGTAAAAGTTATTGAACGCCCAACGGGCACTGTGAAGTTTGAGAAATTCCAATTTCCCTGAGCATTGGAGATCGTCTGACAACTGGTGCTGGCAGTCGGCAAAATCGAAGAGGCACCGGTTGCGCCTCCCCCACTGATGTTGTAGGATATCTGACAATTTTGAGCCCCCTGACTTGACCTTCTGATACCCGATAATATCTGACTTAAATGGACAACATACCCGGAGGATGGTGTAACAGTAAATGATATGGTACCTGTTCCAACGGTGCTGGTTCCATTGGTAAGCGTTAATCCGGTTCCGCACGGAGAACCTGAAAGAGCGAATATGCCACCAACCGACAGATTGGAGACAGAATAACTTCCGCCTGATTGTGTGTAAGCCGAGCTTAACTGCCCGGATGAAACGGCATATCGAACCAATACTGCGGAGGAATCCGGCACGACGGTCACATTGACCTCATTGCTCGTACTGGCAGAACAGGGCGTGGAGACAGCTACCCTTCTAAACCATACAGATTGTGACAGATTTACTGAGGGATAATTCAATGCCGTTGCCCCTTGAATAACATTCCAATTAGATTGATTCAGGCTACTTTCCCATTGATACAAGTAAATACCCGAACCGCCTGAAGGTAAAGACCCTGTTAGGAGAGCAGTTAAATCTCCTGAGGCAATCGTTTGATTTCCGGTAATAGTGTTGTTCCCAATTGGCGCACCACAAATCACAGAAATAGAGACTGCTGAACTTGTATCATTTGAACAGGGGAAAGCAATAACAATTCTTCTGTACCAGGTATTGACATATAAACTACCTTCCTGAAAATCTTGTGAAGTTGCTCCTGAAATCAAACTCCAGGTACTATTATCAGCACTGGATTGCCAGGCAAATTGATAATAACCAGGGCTACCGGAAGGGGAATTCCCACTCAACAAAGCAGGACTAGACCCAACAGATATGGTTTGATGATTTAATACGGTATTGCCTGTAATTCCCACATTACAAGGTTCTGCTTGAATAGAAATCACATTACTGGTTGAAGGTGTGCAAGGAGAGGCATTAACTATTCTTCTGAAATAAGAATTCTGGGATAGTATCCCATATTGAAGATTCGAAGTGGTACCACCGGATATACTTGACCAATTTAAATTGTCAGGACTTTCCTCCCAGACAAAATCAAATACCCCTGTTCCGCCGGAGGGGACACTTCCGGAAAACAAAGCAGGCGTGGTTCCGCTTAATATGGTTTGATTAGCGGAAATCGTATTATTACCCAATGGTGACACACACACATTTTGAATAACCAAAACAGATAAGGAGGATGTGGTGTCTATTGCACATACACTAAAGGAGGCGATGCGACGAAAATAGGTATTCTGCGTCAAAGCGGAAGGTTGATAATCTTTGGCGGTTCCGCCTGTAATCGAGGACCAAGTTGAATTATCTGCGCTCTGTTGCCAGGTATAGCTGATATTGCCCGGCCCACCGGAGGGGACAGATCCGGAAAGCAAGGCAGGCGTATCATTGTAATTAATCGTTTGAGAGGAAGTAATGGTATTTCCACCAATGACAGATTCGCATTCTACCGTTCCATATACTTCACAAGAAAACACTTGTGTGGCGCCTCCGTTTGCAGCAAAGGAAGAAAAGGTTTTTGTAAATGTAACCGTACGCCCATTGGGGACAATGGTATTATTAAAATTCCAATTAATGGCGTTATTCTGATTTGTAATACAAGTAACAGACGGTACGCTAAGCGCGGATGAATTAGCGGCCCCTCCCCCACTACTAATGGAATAAGAAACTACTGCATTCGCACCTCCATTGGTAGAGCGCCTGCCGCCACAAACAAATTCACTCATCCGAATTTGATAGCCACTTATCGGTGCAAGGGTAAATGCAAGTGTGCCATTAGAGGTTGTGCTATTGGTCAAAGAAATCCCCTGGGCACATGGTCCTCCGGTGTTAAGGGTAAAGCTTCCTCCTAATGACAAGTTACCCGCCGTGAGCAAACCACCCGGTAATACATAAGAAGGTGATAACTGGTTCTGGGTAGTGGCATATCTGGCTAAAACAACCGAGTTATCGGGTAATACAGTTATTGCAAGGATATTGCTGGAATCAGGAACACAAGGGCTTATGGCAATAGCAAGCCTTCTATACCAGGTTGCCTGTGTTAAGGCTCCCGGCTGGTAATTTTGTCCGGTTGCCCCGGAGATGCTGGTCCAAGTTGTTTGGTTCAGACTTTGAAGCCATTGATAAGAAAAACCACCCGGACCACCTGTTGGAATGGTGCCTGTCAATCCTGCCGGCACATCGCCAGCAAAGATTGTCTGAGACGCACTCAGGATATTATTCCCAATGGGATTTCCGCACACTACAGCTATCATGACTTCGTTACTATTAAGGGAAGCACAGAGTGCGCCTGAAACAACTCTTCTAAACCAAATAGTCTGATTGGGTGAACCTGGGGTAAATGTGGAAGCAGTCGCCCCTGAGATACTGATCCAGGTAGAGTTGTTGGCACTCGACTGCCACTGGTAGGTATAAATCCCGGAGCCGCCTGTTGGAATAGTTCCGGTTAAGGTTGAAGCACTATTTCCTACAACCAGGGTCTGATCAGTTCCAATTTGATTATTGCCGATAGGGATATCACAAATGACCTCTATTGAAATCGGACTACTGCTACTTGGGACACAAGGTAAATCATTAACAATCCGCCTGAACCAGGTTTGCTGTAAGAGATTTCCTGCCTGATAATTTTGATTGGTTGCACCTGTAATTGCTGACCAGGTGGATTGATTTAAACTCTGTTCCCATTGATACACCAAAGAATTTTGTCCACCGGATGGAACAGAACCCGTGAACAATGCAGGTGCTGTATTGATGCTTATGGTTTGATCCCCTAAAATTGTATTATTGCCCAAAGGGGCAACACAAGCAGCAAGGGTTGTAACAGAGAGGACGGCGCTTGTATTAGCCGTACATACATCGGAAAACACAACTCTTCGAAAGTATGTATTTTGGGACAGCACTCCATGACTATAGCCTTGCTGAGTCCCACCTGAAAGGATGTTCCAACTAACATTATCGTTACTTATTTCCCAGCTATAGGTATAAACCTGGGTTGCGCCAATGGGAATACTTCCTGTGAAGGCCGAAGGACTGGAGCCTTGGCTTATTGTTTGATTACTACCAATCAGATTATTACCGATTGCCAGGTAACAAGGATCGGTAGTGGTTGAGATAGAAACAGAAGCACTTGTATGAATTGCACATTCATTATAACTGGCAATTCGTCTAAAATATTGATTTGAAGAAATGACGCCTGGCTGATAATTTTGATTGGTTGCCCCGCTGATGGTAGTGAAAGAGGAATTATCGGCACTGCTCTGCCATTGATAGGCATAATTTCCAGTGCCACTCACAGTAGGTAAATTACCTGTTAACATAGACGGCGTGGTATTGACTGTGATGGTCTGGGCACTTCCGATTAGATTGTTGGAAATAGTCGCGGCACAGGTAACGGTTCCATAAATATCCAAGGTATGGACCTGGGTATTACCCGAAGTGCTGGTTGCCCCGGTAAATCCATAACTATACACAACTGAATAACCTGGATTCACAGTAAAGTCTGTATAGTTCCAATCCCCCTGCGTATTAGTTCCGGCTGAACTCAGACAACCGGAAGTGGTTGGACTTGTCCCGGTTCCACTTCCAGAACCACCTCCACTTGATATGGTGTAAGAAAATGTCGGTGCATTGATATTTCCGGTGCTGGTAGATCTAACAGCAGCTTTATTGTAAGCCAAATCTAATTTGTAACCCGGTGCCGGTGACAGGGTAAAGGCGATAGTCCCCGCAGTCCCAACTGTTATCACTCGATTCGTTAATCCGGATCCACAGGGTGTACCTGGAGAAACAAAATTCCCCAGAGTAAGGCTAGAAGCAATCACATTCCCTGCCACACTAGCGGGTGTGATGGTATTGGTAGCCGCATATCTGGCCAACAAAACCTGTGCATTCA
>CANHCC010000061.1 GCA_947459115.1 Bacteroidota bacterium
ATTTCCTCCCTAATATATTCATAACCAGTATTCAGAGGAAGTTGGGCATTTTCCATATCCCAAAAATATACACCCGCAACTACAATTCCAAATCATCTAAAGGACTTTTCAATTTTTCCTCTCCTTTGCGGGTGATATGAGTATAAATCTCTGTCGTTTTGGTGGAGGAATGACCCAGAAGTTGTTGTATATA
Organism: Bacteroidota bacterium; assembly: GCA_947459115.1. Classification (GTDB taxonomy): domain Bacteria; phylum Bacteroidota; class Bacteroidia; order J057; family RFSG01; genus CANHCC01. The sequence goes on from CANHCC010000061.1 coordinate 194, forward strand.
ACGGAGATCTGTACCGTTTTCCAATAGGTGAGTGGCAAAGGAGTGCCTCAGGGTATGAACCGTTCCATACGGGTTTACCCCAGATTTTGAAACGGCTTGTCTCAGGATGGCTTGTACACTCCTTACAGAATATTGTCCGTGGTCTTGCCCCTCAAATAACCAATACGCCGGGTTGTAGGTTTTAAGGTATTCCGCCAAACGGGTGAGTAGTTTTTTAGAGAAAACTGTGTAGCGATCTTTCTTGCCCTTTCCCCCTTTGATGAATAATTGCAGACGATCCAACAGGATATCATCTTTTCTCAGATTCACCAATTCGCTCACCCTCAGACCTCCTGCATAAATGAGCATTAGTATGAGCTTGTGTTTCGGGTTGTCCACTGCTTCAAATAACTTTTGTATTTCCTCCTGGCTAAAAACCCCGGGTAGTTTTTCCGTGCCCCTGGCTCTCACATCATACACCTTACGATCCTGTCCCAACACCTTTTCGTAGTAAAATTTTATGGCGTTGATGTAACTGTTTTGGGTGGCCTCACTCCATTTTTTGTGTTTTATGCCATGAAGCAGATAGTTCCGGATCATTTCTTCTGTAATGTCCTGAGGCTGGGTTTCTGCATGCGCATGAAAAAACAGGGTAAGCCCCAGACGATAGGTTTTCATCGTATTGGGGCTGTATCGTTTAATCATTAGTTTTTCCAATGCTTTCAAGAGGGCATTTTTATGATATTCCGGAAGTTGTTCGGGATCAATAGGGGTTAATGGCGCTTTGACAGAAGAAGTTTTCCGTATCTCGATTTGGGTAGAGCCAAAAAGTTTTTGAAGCAATTGCCAGTTTTCAGGCGTCTTGGGTACATGCCAACCCAGATTTTTGTCCCATTTATAACCTGGAATTCTTTCCAGAATACCTTTCAGGTTTTGGATATAGCGAAGGGGCAATATTCGAATGTAATCTTTGCCCGAGAGAATCAGGGGTTCTATTGCTATGGTCATAAGAGTTGCATGATAAGTACAGTTATTGGAAATATGCGCAACGAATTACCAGGGCAAATCCGAAAACTCCCCTTCTTTTGATGGAATGAGGTCGTTTCCAGTTTTCTTTTTCTCCAAGGAAAAGATGTGATCCACCTGGATTTCTGCGACGGTTTTCCTGCCTTGTTCCGGAATCGTGTAGGTTCGATACTGTAGTTTTCCTTCGGCATACACTTTTTCCCCTTTCCGGAAATGTTGTGCGGCATATTCTGCAGTCTTGCCCCAGAGGATGAGCGTATGCCATTGGGTATTCTGTTGCCATTTCCCTTCCTTATCTTTGAAGGATTCTGAGGTGGCCAATTTCAGGGTGGTTACCTGCTGTCCGCTGAGGAGGGTTTTTAACTCCGGCTCTTTTCCCAAATGGCCGATGAGTTGAATACGGTTGAGACAATTCATAAGGTTAGTTTTGTCTGGTAATTTAGGAGGGTTTTTTGGATGGGCGTATGGACAAATGCCTTAGATTAAGCTGCTTCAAAATGAGACCGGGCCAATTAAATCCGCTTCTGAATCTGGTTCCACTGTTTGAATGATTGGTTAAACCCCAATTATTATTTTAATTAATTCAAAATTTTATTCACTCTTAAATGCGTAGAACTATTGTTTTTATATTTGTGCCATATAGACTTGGTATAGCCTCTTTCTTTCGTGGAAACGTAATCAAGTAAAAGATTGAATGGAACTCTTAATTGGGTTCCTTTTTTAGTTTGCATAATTTGTTTAACAGGTGGGGCTCCATAGAAAACTTACTACCAACATCAAGAGGAGTAAATGAAATACCCTATGTGATTAGCCTGTAAGGTTGAGATGGGGTGTTGCATCTACTCTGCCAATATTGAAAACATGCACAACGAATTAACAGCATACATCTGGCAATTCTTTTAAACCTTAGGCAAAAGAAATAATCTTCTCTGCCGAATTGTCTATTCAAAATGTAATTATGTCTCGAATTTCTTTTGACTTCTGTCAAAATTTCTGAAATACCCGATTTGGTATTGGGGTTGAAGCGACGCACAAAACAAAAGGAAATAAAAATATGACACACATGCTTTGGAAACCAAAATCTTTTATTTCTCCCCTAATGGGAGATATGTTGATGGATGACTTTTTTCGTCCTTCATCTGCATCTGCGCGCTGCACGCTTCCTGCCGTCAATATTCGGGAACAGGAAGATGGATGGAAACTCGAACTGGCTGTTCCGGGAATTCCTAAAGAAAAAATTAAAATACAGCTTGAAAACAATTTGTTGACCATTACGGCCGAACAAACCGAAGAAAAAGAAGAGGTAAAATATCAGCGTAGAGAATTTGGCTATGTTTCTTTCTCCAGATCTTTTACGCTACCGGAAATTGTGAACGTGGAAGGCATTCAGGCGAAACAGGAAGATGGGGTATTAAGCCTGCATTTGCCTAAAAAAATGCCGGTGAAAAACGAGAAAGTTATCAGCATTCAGTAATTCCCTTACCGTTAATAAAAAACGCATCCTGAAATTTCAGGATGCGTTTTTTTTATTTCAAATCTGATTATAATCTCCCGCTTTAACTCAGGGAATTTGAATCTCCCGTGTATTATCTCAATAGCGTAATGGAGCCACTTTTTTGGACTTCTTGACCATCTCTTGCAGTACCCTTTAATTGATACACATAAGTGCCTTCCGGTAAAGGTTGACCCCCAATGGAACCATCCCAACGGAAACTAAGATCATTCGAACGGAATACCATGTTGCCCCAACGATCAAAGATTTCGATCTGAATGGTTTGTAACATTTTTTGCTCGATTTTGAAGAAGTCATTGATGCCGTCTCCATTAGGTGTAAAAGCGTTAGGCACAATCAGATTTACCTGATAATCCACTTCAATATAATTCGCTTTTTGACGCGTGTTACGACAACCCAAGGAGTCAATCGTTGTGAGCGTTACAGTATAAAAGCCCTGCTGATAGTATTGATGTACCGGACTTTCTTCTTTGGAGGTATTGCCATCCCCAAATTCCCAAAATCTTTCGATGATAGAGGAACTCCCTTCTGTTAAATCCTGGAAAGAGAAAAAGGCATCGGGAATAATTCCCATCACGCGGTCACTTTCAAAATCTGTTCTTGGGGTTGGATTCACCGTTACAAAAACAGGAACTCTCGGCAATGAATAGCAGAAATCCTTATCCTGGTGGTCTGCAAAGAAAATGGTGTTGCTATAAAGCGGCTCTGTTTTGTAAGTCGTACCACCCCCCACGGCAAAATCACCGGCGGAAACTTTATACCAGAATATTTTCATTGTGGAGTCGGAATGCGGAAGTGCTTTTAAATAGGCATTTTCACCCGCACAAATGGTATCAAAGAAAACAATTGGATGAGGTACCGGAGGAGGGTCCCGTAAAATGGCAGAACCGGTCATTTGACATCCTTTAGCGTCCTGAAGAAAATAGGTGTATTCTCCTTGTCCAAGACCGGTTGCCAACATCGCGTTTTGAACCGGTGTTGTGCTCCAGGATACCTGGTATGGGGGAGATCCATCCTGTGGGGTGAGTTGAATTTTTCCATCCTTGTAAGAATAGCAGGAAGGAAATACGGTTTGATAGGCTACTTGTAATAAAGTGGGTTCCTCAACAAAAATGCTGGCGGAATTTTGACATCCCTTAGAGTCTGTTACAACCACCGTGTAGGGGCCTTTGGATAAATTCGTTGCTGTCTGAGTATCTTGAAGGGGGTTGGTAGACCAGGCATAGCGATTGTTGCCATGTCCTCCAATAACTTGCACAAACCCACTTCCATCTCGCCCGCCATAACAGGTGGTAGAATCCGCTGTTGCGATTAATTGCATTAAGGGGATGGTTGGCACGACGATGGTATCGTGCATCGTACAGCCGGTGCTGTTGGTGATGGTAACAATGTATTCCCCTCCCGTTAAACCGGTGGCCGTCATCGTGGTTTGAACCGGGACTGTATTCCATGCATACGAAAACTTACTGGGTGCATCATTCAGTAAAGCTAGTGTGGCCGTACCATCCGGCATTCCGGGACAAGAAGATGGGGTGGCGGTAGTTTCGTATAATAGAATTTCTACCGTGTCCGATAAGTAAGACTTACAGTTGGGATTTCCGAAGGGCGTCAGTTCTACAGTAAAAATTTGACCCGGGGAAGCATTTGCCACATTGAGACTTTGTCCGGTAAAACCACCGGGTTGCCACAAATAAGAGGCGAAACCACTGGGAGCCACCAGTTGAAATACACTGTCTCCCTGACACAGCGCACCAATCGTCGCCAGTTTGCCTGTACAAGTCAAATCAATGTAAGCATAACCATAATGCCCATAGAAATAGCAATCTTCGGTTCTGAATTCAACCGTTATCATTTGACCGATATACCCGCTCAAATCCACATTAACACCTGACCAGGGCTTGTATTCGATTGTATCCCAGGTATTATTGGGGTCAACATATTTCAGGAAGCCGGGAACGCCTTGCCCTGCCGCAACCGTATATTGCCCACAGTTTACCATTTGTCCATTTCCATCCCGAATTTCAATCTGAAACTTAGGCATGTCCGCAGGAGGGTGACCGGTTGGACTCTGCAAGATAACGGCATATTCGTAATAAAAACTCGTATTGCCGGGTGTTACCATGAAAGTCGTTGTTAAAACATCCACCTCACCGCCAGTCTGATCATTTCCGAGTCTGACAGAATAGGTGCCACCATTGGGGCTGACTACAGGCACCGGTACATTGGGGTCCATCCCTGTACCCGTCATGATGGTATGGCGACCGGCAACAATTCCGGGGGTAAATACCTGAGGCGTAGCACAACAATCCCCTGTTTGCCCGGTCCAATTGGTAAAGTTTCCTAATTCGAAATCGATGTTGTCGGGGCATTGTCCACGGAGATTCGTTGACAAGGACAACAAAACAATGACGACCAATGAAATGTATTTGTTCATAGAAGACTTTTTGCTTCGAGTGTTATAGATTCCATTGAATTATATATAATTCAAGGTTAGTGCAAATATAATCAATTAAATATTAATGTGAATTTGTGTATAACTTTCCCTGTGTGAACGGTAAAATTCGGATTGTGAAATGAAAAATCCGCTGTAAAACACGGTTGATTATAGATATAGGGAGGTAAAAGTCAACTTTCACTTTGGCTGATTACCCACACTAAAAGTGCGACACTGGCTGTTTCAGACCTAAGTCGCGTTTTGCCTAAACAGACACCAACAAAATTGTTTTTTGCCAGTAATTCATATTCTTGCGCCGAAAAATCTCCCTCCGGTCCACAAATGACAAAAACCGCTTGATTTTGCGCTTCAGAATCCAATTGTTTTATAGGCAAACCAGAGGCATTTCCGAGAATTTTTAAGCCACTTAGCTCTGATGTTTCTTTCAAACAGTCCGGCAAGCTTTCGAAAAATGTATAATCTGGTAATTTAGTCCTGCCACATTGTTTTAAGGCTGTGCGAATCAGTGTGTTCAATCGTGATTCTTTAAGTTTTATAAACCCACTTCTCTGACTACGCGTGATCAGAAATCGAGTAACGCCCAGCTCAACACCCTTTTCAATCAGCCATTCCATTCGGGAAGGATCTTCCGGGCCACAACAAATCAAGGTAAGGTCATGCTTGCGCTCCCGATGCATCCATTCGTGTTTTAAAACTTTGGCTTTCATTTGATTACTATTCCGGTTGTCCTCCAAAATCTGACAGATCCAAAGATTTCCCATCCCATCTGTGATCCCAATTTCATCTCCGACAGAATGACGAAGCACCTTGAGACAATGGTGCATTTCGGAATCGGTGAGCACCGCAACTTCTCCTTCCGGAGCGTTTCCCAAAAAATAATCCATAGAATTAGTTCACGCTAAATTGGTTAAAGGCTTCATATGATTTGACATATCCTCAAGACCTGCTACCTTTGCCCTGAAAATAATAAATTCACCTTAAAACGCTTAAAACTATGCAAGAATCCGGAAATAACCACCTGGATAACTCATTAGCCTATCTGGGCATTAAAAATGTTGCTGCAATTGCTTGGAATCTGGCGCCATCCCAATTGGTAGAAGAAACCTTGTTTCGCGGAGAAGGAGAACTGGCAGATACCGGTGCTCTCATGGTAGATACCGGAGAGTTCACAGGCCGCTCTCCTAAAGACAAGTTTGTAGTTAAGGATGAAAATACCAAAGACCATGTTTGGTGGGGAGATGTGAATCATGAATTCTCAACAGAGAAATTCAACCATCTCTACAATCGTATCATGGCTTATCTTCAGGAAAAAGAATTGTTCGTGAGAGATGCCTATGCAGGCGCAGATCCGGCACATCGTATCAAATTGAGGGTCATCAATGAAAACCCCTGGCATAACCTGTTTTGTAACAACCTATTCCTTCGCCCTTCTGCCGAAGAATTGAGTAACCCAGCCGGCTTCAATCCGGAATGGCATATTATCAATGCTTGTGGTTTCAAAGCGGATCCTGCCATAGATGGCACCAGACAACATAATTTTACCATCATTGATTTTACCCGTAAAATCATTTTAATCGGGGGCTCTGCCTACACAGGTGAAATGAAGAAAGGCATTTTCACCGTATTAAATTATGTCCTTCCATTTAAAAATGTTTTACCAATGCACTGCTCCGCCAACATTGGTAAAGACGGCAATACTGCTATTTTCTTTGGTCTTTCTGGTACTGGTAAAACCACCTTGTCTGCAGATCCAAACCGTAATCTGATCGGAGATGATGAACATGGCTGGACTGATACCGGGGTGTTTAATTTTGAAGGCGGCTGCTATGCTAAATGCGTGGATTTAACCAGAGAAAAAGAACCACAAATCTGGGATGCCGTAAAATTTGGAACGCTATTAGAAAACTGCCGTTTCTACGATGGTACCACTACAGTAGATTTTGAAAATACCACTGTTACCGAAAATACCCGTGCGGCTTATCCTATCCATTTCATCAATAATGCGGTAGAGCCTTCTGTAGGTGGTGTTCCGAAAAATATTTTCTTGCTGACCGCAGATGCATTTGGCGTATTGCCCCCGATTTCAAAATTGTCTCCGGCTCAGGCGATGTACCACTTCATCTCGGGATATACAGCAAAGGTTGCAGGAACAGAGGCTGGTGTAACAGAGCCTCAAACAACTTTTTCTGCTTGTTTTGGAAAAGCCTTTTTGCCCTTACATCCAACGAAGTATGCAGAATTGCTCGGTAAAAAACTGAAAGAAAACAAAGTGAATGTTTGGCTTGTGAACACCGGCTGGACAGGTGGTCCTTATGGCGTAGGCTCCAGAATGAAACTTTCTTTTACCCGGGCCATGATTTCTGCTGCCCTAAATGGGGAATTGGATAATGTTCCTACAGATGTAGATCCGGTGTTTGGCTTGAACATCCCTCAGGCTGTGCCTAATGTACCTGCTGAGATTCTAACCCCAAGAAATACCTGGGCGGATAAAGGCGCTTATGACAAAAAAGCCAATGAACTGGCTGCTGCGTTTGTGAAGAATTTTGGTCAATATGCAGATTTTGCAAATGACGAGATTCTTTCAGCTGCGCCTAAGGTACTGGCTAATTCCTGATAGGGAGTTTAAACAAAAAAACAGCCACGCCAGATTCAGGCGTGGCTGTTTTTTTTGTGGGTTAGGTCGTGGTTCCTTGCTTACCCTAAGCAATTAACTGTCCTTATCTTATCTTTACAAAAGTGTTCACACAACTTCAGGATATTATCGCCCTACCTATCTGGGTTGGTCTTTTACTCCTATTTGCCGCATGGCTTAGGCAGAAGTTTTCTGTCTTTCAGGGAGGAGGTAAAGACTATTTCCTGGTGCTTCTGCTTAAAATGATCTGCGGAATCCTACTTGGCCTGGTGTACCAATTTTATTATGGGTATGGCGACACATTAAGATACTTCTTTTCCGGGTCGGTTATCCGGGAATATTTTCTCCAGGACCCCTCCGCCGGCCTGTTCTTTTTGTTTGGCAATCCGGATCAGGTGCCTCCCGACCTGAAAGAAGCATCCCTCTTGATTCCATATTGGAAGCATCAGGCCTCTGCACTTCTGGTTGCTCGAATTTCGGCTGTCCTTTCTCTCATTACCCTCAATTCCTACTACGCCAATAGCTTGTTCTTTTCGTTCTTTTCTTTTACCGGCATCTGGGCGCTTTACAAAACCCTGGATCGTTTTCTTCCGGGTCAGCCTCTCGCCTTGCGTCTTTCCCTCCTGTATTTGCCTTCTGTTTTGTTTTGGGGCTCAGGTCTTTTTAAAGACCCGCTCACACTGGGTTTTTCCGGTTGGTGGATTTGGGCAATTCACAACTTGCTGTTTTCCAAAGGTAAAAATATAAAAGCCTGGACTGCTCTTCTCTTGGCTTCAACCGGATTGTTTTATCTGAAAGTTTATATCCTTTTGGTTTGGATCCCTTTTGGTATTCTTTGGATGGTTTTAGACAAAGCCTCCTCTTTTACGAATGCTTCCAAACGCAAACGCTTTCTTATCGTCAGCCTCAGTTTTGGTGTATTCGCCAGTGCATTAATAGTATCTTTTCTTACCATTTTTTACCCTCAATTTGCCTGGGATCTTTTAATGGAAAGTATCGTGGCCAATCGTAATGAACTCCTCTTTACAGACAAATATTACGGCGGGAGTGGGGGCAGTCGTTTTGATATAGGAGAATTTGATCCAAGTGTTTGGGGGATTGTCAAAAAAGTCCCGGCTGCTTTATTTGCAGCCTTATTTCGACCCTCTCTTTTGGACATTTCAAGTCCTATCATGTTACCCGCAGCGCTTGAAAATACAGTGATCCTATTTTTCGCATTGAGATGGTGGATACAAACACCCCTGCGACACCTCTTCTCCGGTCTCTCCGGAAGACCAGCCCTTGTCTCTTTCTTTTGGTTCGCTTTGTTCTTCTCTTGTTTTGTGGGCTTGTCCACTTCTAACTTTGGAACCTTATTAAGATATCGTTTGCCTTCCTTGCCTTTTTTCCTTGCAGGACTTATCGCACTCAATAGTTATGGGCTAAAACGAAAGTCCAATGTGATGAATTCCAATAGGTAATTTTAGGGTTTTGCTATACAGATGATAGCATGTGCTTTTTAAGTATTTTTGCTTTTTCCGGACAGGCTCTTATACCTGAAACGAATATAGTTTTCCTTGAATTAAATAAAATGAAGATAACATTTATCCTTAATGATCAGGTCATTCAAACCGAACAATCCGGTGCCGGGACGCTACTGGATTTCATTCGTTATGAAGCCAATCTAAGAGGTACGAAAATCGGATGCCGGGAAGGCGATTGTGGTGCCTGCACGGTTTTGTCCGGTACCTTGCAGCAGGGAAAAATTTTCTATCAAAGTTTGACTTCCTGCCTGACCCCTCTGGCAAATGCGCATGGTAAACATATTGTGACGGTCGAAGGCTTTAACCTTCCGGGACTTAATAAAGTCCAGGAGGCAATGGTAGAATGTTCCGGCACACAATGTGGCTTTTGTACACCAGGTTTTGTGGTCTCTCTCGGAGGCTATGCATTGCAGGATACGCATCCTTCTCAGGATTGCGCCATTAGTGCTATAGATGGAAATATCTGTCGTTGCACAGGATACAAGTCTATAGAGCGCGCAGCGTGTATCGTTCAGGATTCGCTTGAACAACAAGATTCTGCACGACCTTTGGACTGGCTTGTTGAACATCATTTTATTCCTGCCTGGTTTCGGGACATCCCTCAAAGGCTAGAGGCTCTGAATATTCCGGAAACGGCGTTTCCGAAAACATCAGGAAGATTATTTGTTGGGGGTGGAACCGATCTATATGTTCAAAAGCCTGATGCTTTACCAGACCTTCCGATCAATTATATTTTTGGCAAACTGAGTAAGGCACCAATAGAATCCATAGGCAATACCATCCACATTCAAGGGGGTGCGACGGCTACGGATCTTATGAATGCCCCCGTTTTTCTCGAGGCATTTCCCCGTTGGTACGAGTATTTTAAACTGGTCTCATCAACGCCCATCCGAAATATTGGAACCGTTGCCGGTAATCTGGTTAATGCCTCGCCTATTGGAGATATCACGGCCATGCTCTTAGCCCTGAATGCCCGCATCTTGCTTCAACAGGAAAATGGAGAGGAAAGAATTCTTCCCCTTCGTCAATTTTACAAGGCCTATAAAACACTTGACAAAGCAGCAGGAGAATGGATTGCTGAAGTTCATGTCGATTTACAAAAGGATACGAATACGCTTTTTCATTTTGAAAAGGTCTGTAAGCGCACCTATCTCGACATTGCCAGCGTAAATACTGCGATTTCCTTGAAGACAAAAGGGAACCTCCTTTTGGAAGCGCATGTCTCCGCAGGAGGAGTGGCGCCAGTACCCTTATATTTAGATAAAACATCTCGTTATCTGGAAGGAAAAACCATCCAAACAGAAATGGTTTTAGAGGCCATTGAAGTATTACAAAGCGAGATTCATCCCATCAGTGATGCACGCGGTTCTGCAGCGTATAAACGGACGCTGGCCCGGCAATTGTTTATGGGGCATTTTCTGACTTTATTTCCTGAAACGATTCAAATGGAGGCCCTGGTATGAAAAATATAGATGCACGCAATCATGTGCAAGGAAAATCCATTTATCTGGATGATATCCCTGAAATAAACGGCACTTTATACGCTGTTCCTTTTGATGCACCTGTGGGTCATGCCCGCATTGTGAAAATGGATTTTACCAAGGCGATGAATATGCCTGGCATTGCCAGAATTATTACGGCGGCCGATATCCCGGGTGAAAATCAGATAGGCGGCATCATTCCGGATGAACCCTTATTTGCTGAAGGAGAGATTCATTTCTGGGGACATCCCATTGGTATTATTTTGGGCACTTCCGAGTATGCTTGTCGCAAGGCAAGGGAGGTGATTGAAATTGAATATGAGGCTTTGCCTGTCATCACTTGTCCAAGAGAGGCACAAAAGCAGAATCATCTTATTGCCCCCCCCAGAACTTTTGTGCTGGGCGATACTTCAGAACATTGGGCTGAATGCGATTATGTTCTGGAAGGAAAAGCCGATGTCAATGGGCAGGAACATTTATACATTGAAACGCAAGGGGCATATGCCCGTCCTAAGGAGGATGGCTGTATTTGGGTGGCATCTTCTACTCAGGGGCCTACGGCGGTTCAGAAAGCCATTCGCAAGGTATTAAACTTACCCATGCATAAAATCGAAGTTGATACGGTTCGATTAGGTGGTGGATTCGGAGGTAAAGAAGATCAGGCTACTGCGTGGGCTGTTATGGCCGCACTGGCTGCGCATGTTGTACAGAAGCCCGTAAAATTGTCTCTTCACCGGATGGATGATATGCGCATGACAGGTAAGCGGCATCCTTATAGTGCAGATTATAAAATAGGCTTAAATAAGGATTTAAAAATCCTCTGTTATGAGGCAACCTTTTATCAAAACGCCGGTGCTGCAGCGGATCTCTCTACTTCAGTGTTAGAAAGAACCTTATTCCATTGCACCAATGCCTACTTCATACCCAATGTAAAAGCAACCGCTTATAGCTGTAAAACCAACCTCCCTCCGAATACTGCTTTCAGGGGCTTTGGTGGACCTCAGGGAATGTTTGTGATCGAAGCTGCTATTACTAAAGTTGCAGAGCAAATTGGCGTTACCGCCGATCAAATTCAAAAAGCCAATCTCGTTCGGAATGGCGATGTGTTTTCTTATGGTCAGGTCATTGATAAGTCTGAAGCACATAATTCCTGGAATGCCTGTGTAAACACCTATAATCTGGAAAAAATCCAGGCGGAGATTCGGGCATTTAATCAGAGCAATTATAGATTCAAGAAAGGGGTAGCTGTTCAGCCCATCTGCTTTGGTATTTCTTTTACCAATACCATGATGAACCACGCCAGGGCATTGGTTCACATTTATCAGGATGGCAGTGTGGTTGTTTCTACTGGAGCAGTTGAAATGGGACAGGGGGTAAATACTAAACTTGCCCAGGTTGCAGCCATAACATTAGGTATTCCGGCTTCCTGGATTCGGTTAGAGTCCACCAATACGCTTCGTGTGGCCAACACTTCGCCTACTGCTGCAAGTGCGGGTGCGGATCTAAACGGTAAAGCACTTCAAATTGCTTGTCAAAATCTGATGGACAGAATGATGCCGGTTGCACAAGCTTTGTTGAATACAGAAGCAAACCTTCAGATAAAAGATGGGGTTGTTCATAAAGACAATGAGGCTACCGAACTCACCTGGCAGCAACTCGTGCTTCAATCATTTATGCGTCGTATCTCATTGAGTGAACAGGCACATTATAGTACGCCGGTCATTCAATATGATAAAACCAAAGAAAAAGGCCATCCCTTTGCCTATCATGTGTATGGTACCGCTATTCTAGTTGTAACGGTGGATTGCCTAAGAGGCACTTATGTGTTTGATGAAGTGAATATTGTTCATGATTTGGGTAAAACCTTGAATGCCGATATTGACAATGGGCAGATTGAAGGCGCATTAGTTCAAGGAATAGGTTGGATGACTTTGGAAGAAATCTTGTTTAATGACAAGGGTAAATTATTGACCCATGCCCTCTCTACTTATAAAATCCCGGATATTTATTCAGTGCCTTTGCAGATCAATATTCAACACCTGGATACACCCGGTCATGATTTGGCGATTTTAAAATCAAAGGCTGTTGGGGAGCCGCCTTTGATGTATGGCCTTGGGGCATATTTTGCTATTCGGAATGCGGTTAAAGCATTTAATCCAAATCATGACCCTAATATTGATGCCCCTTACACACCAGAAAAAGTACTGATGGATTTATATTCCAAAAGAAAAGCTTAAATCTGCATGCTGACCTTTAAATGGAAGGCTTCTCTGACCGGGGCCTTGATTTATCTTACAGGAGATAGTATTGCAGCGCTGATTACAGAGCAATTTACAGTTTGGAGAGCCCTGGGTATTGTATTGGTAGGCGCGTCTTTTTATGCTTTTGAAATCCAAAGCTATTTCGCCTGGATAGAAAAAAAGATGCAGGATATTCCGGATCAAAAGCGAAAATTTTATAAAACCTTTCTCGCCCTGGTATATTTTAATCCATTATGGATAGCCCGTCACATGGTCTTCATCGCCTTGTTTTCTGGAAAGATTTCGGATGTTGATACTCAAGTCTTGTGGCTTGCCCTTACAGGTTTTGTCTATAATATTCCGGTTTCGATATTGGCAAATTATTTAATTCAAAATGTAGTGCCTTTGCACTGGCGGTTCCCGGCATCGGCGTCCTTTTCCGGATTGATGGCGATATATTACAGTCTGATTCCGATGTTGTTTTCCTGAAGAGGAGTTCCTTAAAAAAATAGAATTGCCTCTTCATAGAAAGGTAAATTATATGCTTTTGGGGGTTTTATTTAGGATGATTCACGCTAGTTGAATTCACGACTTTTTGAGAATTGCTTTTATGACC